>JBEPXB010000050.1:0-9965 GCA_041642135.1 Halobacteriales archaeon
ACTTCCGAACAACCACCGACGCCACTCAGTCCGGAGTATCCTCGTGTACGCGCTTCTCCCCCTCGAGGAGTAACCCCTTCCACGTCAGACCGTGGTGTTTCTTCAACTCTTTCAACCGTTCGTACTGGTCGTCGTCATCAAACTCGATTCGTACCGAAACCATATCATATCACATGAACGGAACAGTTATGTGCGTTCTGGTCGTGCGGACAGGTGATGAAGCGGACCAACACGTTCGAGGTGGTTCCTCAGTCCGACGCGGACGAGGAGTTACTTCGCCGACTGTTGGACGCTTCTGCTGCTCTCTGGAACGAAATCACCTACGAGCGCCGCGAACACTACGCCGACCCGAACGCGGATGTCTGGGACATCAGCGAGTATCGCGGCCGCTACGGCGGTACGCTCGGCGCTTCGACCGTTCAGCAAATCGAACGGAAGAACCGCGAAGCATGGCGGTCGTTCTTCGCGTTCCAGCAGAAGGGCGAAGCCAACGGCAAGCCCGGATACTGGGGCAACGCCGAAAACGGCCGCGACCTCCGCACGTTCATCCGGAACACGTCGTACTCCGTCGAGTGGGGCGAATACTCTCGCCTCGAAATCCTCGTCGGCCAAGACCTGAAAGACGAGTACGGGCTTGGATACCGCGAACGCCTCCGACTCGAAGTCCGGGGCGACCCCAACTGGACGGAGTACGAGAAGCAGGGCCGATTAGAGTTGTTCTGGGACGAGCACGCACAGACATTCAGGGCCTTTCAGCCAGTCACGATCAGCGAAGACAATTCTCGGCTGGCACACCCACTGGCGGACGAAACCGCCGCGCTGGATCTCGGTGCGAACAACCTCGTCGCCTGTACGACCACGACCGGACAACAGTACCTGTACGAAGGACGCGACCTGTTCGAGCGGTTCCGCGAGACGACGCGAGAAATCGCCCGACTTCAGTCACTCTTGGACGACGGACGGTATTCCTCGAAGCGGATACGGTCGCTGTACCGACGCCGGACGCGCCGCCGCGACCACGCCCAAGATGCACTCGCCCGCGACCTCATCGAACGATTGCATGGAGAGGGCGTCTCCACAGTGTTCGTCGGGTCGTTAACGGACGTACTCGACACGCACTGGTCGGTACGGACCAACGAGAAAACGCACACCTTCTGGGCGTTCCGGCAGTTCATTGACCGGCTCGCGTGTACCGCCGAGGAGTACGGTATTACCGTGGAGGTTCGCTCGGAAGCGTGGACCTCTCAGGAGTGTCCGAACTGTGGTTCGACCGACCGGACGACGCGCCACCGCGACACGCTGACGTGTCCGTGTGGATTCGAAGGACACGCCGACCTTACGGCGTCAGAGACGTTCCTGAGACGGCAGACGACGGCAGTACGGCCGATGGCACGGCCTGTGCGCCTCAAGTGGGACGACCACGACTGGTCGGAGTCACCACGCTCAGTTCCCAACGAGGAGCGCACGAACCCGCAAGTTGCCTCCGTGGGTCGGTAAGCGATACCCCCAGCGCGAGGAAACCCGGCGTTTACGCCGGGGAGGATGTCATAGCGGCCACGGCGCGTACAGCACGAGGGCCACGAAGGCGGAGATCCACACGACTTTCAGCGTCGTGTTTACGATCACCACTTTCGAGCCGAACTCCGCCCCCCAGATGCCGTACTGGAACGGGATCGAACGCTTGAACGTCGAGACGGCGAACGAGACGATCCCCCCGAGGAGCATCGTCGCAACCGCAGTTCGCGTCGTGAACACGCCCTCCTCGACCAGCGGCGCGAGGACGAGCGCGCCGTTGGTCGTGTCGAGCGTGTAGACGGCGATCACGGGGACCGCCGCCGCGGGGAGGCCCGTCACGGCGGCCAGCGGGTCCGCCGCCGCGGTGAGTTCCGCGAGGTCGTAGTAGGCGGTCAGGAGCGTGATCGCGACGTAGATGAGCACCAGACGCGGGACGATGTCGCGGGTCTTGGCGAGTCCCTTCCGGACCGACTCGCGGAGCTTCTCGCGGGGGGTCTCCGGATCGTCGTCCGTGTCGTCATCGTCGCCCGTCCCGGCCCCGTCGCCGCCGTTCGCCCGTGCCCCGCCGTCGGCCTCGACGGTCCGTGCGGCCTCGCGGTCGACGTTCCGCTCGGAGAGCAGCACCGCCCCGGCGAGCAGCCCGGTGAGCGTGATGGCGAGCGAGACGCCCGCGCGGGCGCCGACGTACGCCAGCCCCACCTCGAGCCCGAGGATCGGTATCAGCACGGGCGCGTAGAACGTGAAGATGTGCTGGACGAACCCGAAGAACGTGTTTATCGTGACGGCGACGAGCGTCGCGCGGTCGTCGAGGGTGCCCGACTCGCGGAACTCCGCGAGCATCCCGTAGCCGGCCGTCGTCGAGGCGGCGGTGGTGAGGATCGCCGAGCCGACCTCCTCGGGGAGGTTCGCCGGCCGGGTGAGGTACCGCGAGAGGACCGCGATGCGCTCGACGAGACCGAACGCGACCAGCAGGTTCGCCAGGCTTACCCCGAACGCGATGAACAGCGTGATCTTCCCCACGCGCAGGAGCACCTCCCACAGCAGCGCGGGCAGGTCGGGGGACGCCATCACCGGACGGTAGCGGCCGTGGGCACAAGTCCCTACCTATCGCGGCGCCCTCCCCGTCGGTCGCGGCGGGCGCGACCCGATGACCCCCGCGGACGGGCCTCAGTGCGAGGCGACGCCGGGTTCGCCCTCCTCGGCCTCGGTTCCCCCGTCGACTTCGGCTCCCGCTTCGGGTTCCGTCTCGACCCCGGAACCGGTCTCCGGTTCGGTCCCGCTCTCGGGTTCGGCGTTGGCGGCGGCGACCGCCTCGTCGCGCTCGTCGCCGAACCAGACGTACACCGCGACGTCGCAGGTACACTCGGTGTCGAATCCGCACTCGGGACACTCCCAGCCGTCGTCGAAGTAGTCCTCGAAAGTGGCGACCTCGCTGCGGGCGTAGGCCTGGGCCAGCCGGCGGTTGGCGGGGTTGTCCCGGAGCCACACGACGGCCATCATGGGCGGCGACTCGAACAGCGGGGCGATCGCCGTGCTGGTGAGCTGTGTCCCGATCCCGCGCGAGCGCTCCTCGGGGTCGACGGCGACCACTTTGAAAAAGGAGAGGGGGAAGTCCTCGCGGGCGAGTGGCGTCTCCGCGACGAGGCGGTCGACCGACACCGAGAGCTGGCCGTCGAGCCCCGCCCGCTCGAACTCGCCGGTGATCGCGAACCCGTTCACCGTCCAGTCGGTCCGCCCGAGCTCGCCCACCTCGGTCAGTTCGGTCACGCCGGGCACGCCGTCGTCGGTCTCCCGGTGGACGAACACGTGCTTCGCGGGGTCGCGGACGTACGGGACGAAGTAGTCCGGCTCGGTGATGTAGACGGGGCTCGTCGTCTCGACGCTCAGTTCGACCAGACGATTGTCGACACGGGGCATACGCTCAGCGATTGAACCGACCGGAACAAATAATAATGGTATCTGACATTAGATGATGACAACAGCTCGAAAAGCGTCCAGAAACGGCTTCAGAAGCTCTAAAAAGAGAGTTTTACTATCGTCTCTACAACTCATATTTTGAAAACGTTGCAGGTATTATATCGGTGTTCTGGACCGCCCGGGGCGCCAGGCACGCTCCCGGGGAGTGTTACCGTTGGTGCCGGTGTCGATGCCGGGCGCTCATACGGTCGTGCGTAACGATTTACCGTCGATGGCCCGGACGGGGTCGGTCAGCGCCGGTAAAAGACTACGCACGACCGTATCAGTCGTCGGACTCGAGCTCGGCGCCCGTCGAGCCGTCGGCGAGCGACGGGCCGTCGCTCTCGACGAGCGCCTCGGCGTTCGTGACGACGAACCGCAGGCCGGCCTCGCCCGGAGCCGCGTCGACCTCCCAGCGGTGGACCTGCGCGAGCGTCCGGGCGACGATCAGCCCGAGTCCCGTGACGTCGTAGGCGGTCATCCGCCCGTGTTCGAGCAGCATCTCGCAGTCCTCCGGCGGGAGTTCGCCCGCGTCGTCCTCGACGGCGAACCCGTCCTCCGTCACCGCGATCCGGACGGTGACGGGCCCCTCGGCACGGTCCAGCGCGGACCGGACGACCGTCCGCAGCAGGAGTTCGAGCCGCGAAGGGTCCGCCCAGACCCGTCCGGGGCGCTCGACATCGAGCGTGATCCGGTCGGGCCCGACCGAGGCGGCGGCGGACCGGGCCGTCGTCCCGATGTCGACCGGTTCGACGCGCTCGACCGTCTTTCCCTCCCGCATCACGCGCAGGAAGTCGGCGATGATGTCGTCCATCCGGTCGGCCTCGGTGTCGAGTCGGGTGAGACACCGCTCGACGAGTTCGGCGTCGTACCGCGAATCGCCCACCCCGGCGGTTCGGAGGTGCGACTCGAGCACGTCGAGGAACCCGGCGATGGTCCCGAGCGGGTTCCGGAGGTTGTGTGCGGCCGAGACGGCGAACTCGTCGAGCTGCTCGTTCTGTCGCTCGAGCTCCCGGCGGGACTCGATCACGTCGGTCACGTCGCGAAAGACCAGCGTGTACCCGATGAGGTGTGGCCCCGACCGGACGGGAGAGGCCGACACGGTGTAGTGACTGTCCCCGTGGCCGTCCGGCCCCGGGACCTGGACGGTCTGGCGCTCGGGGTCCTCGAGCGACACCGACTCGGCGAGGTCGGGAACCGCGAGGTCGAACGGCTCGTGTGCGACCGCGCTCCCCGAGTCGGCGTCGGCGAACGCCTCGACGAACGCGGGGTTCACGTCCACGATGCGGCGGTTCTTGTCCAGCGTCACGATGGGGTCGCGGATGGCCGTGACGACGCGCTGGCGGGCCACGGGCGTCACCGAGAAGAGGTTGAAGTGGATGGCCGAGGCGACGGCGACGCAGAATATCACCCCACCGAGGGGCATGTACATCGGGTTGTACTGGAGCGGGAGGTCGACGACGTACGGGAGCGCGTTGGCACCCACGACGGCCGACATCCCCACGAGGACCGCGCCGACCGACCGCGAGAGGAACCGGGTCGACCGGAGCAGTCGGACGAGGACCCAGCCCCCGGCGAGCACCGGGACGTACGCCAGGACCGCGATCAGGTAGTGGCCCGGCCCCTTCACGATCGCGTAGTGGGGGAACGGGTCGGCGGCGAAGACGAACGCCCGGAAGACGAACCCGTGGAGCGGGTTCGTCAGTGGGAGGGCGACCGCGCACGCGAGGAACGTCACGAGCGCCGCGCGCGGGACCGGGCGTTCGCGGACCGACCGGTTGGCGTACTCGGTGGCGAATATCAGCCAGAGGACGGCCGCCGTGGCCGCCAGGGTCAGTTCGAGCGCCGCCGCCGCCTCGACGACCCCTCTCGACCCGGCGAACAGCACGTGGACCGCGCCGACACCGCCGAGCAGCCCGACGACGACGAAGACGTGGGCGAACGAGCGGGTCCCCGGCGTGTCGTACCGGCGCGGGACCCAGGCGGCGACCCCGAGACACACCGCGCCCGAGACGAGGAGGAGAACCGCGAGGGTGAGCTGCTCGGTGTACACGGTCGTTCGTTCGGCCGGTTGCGCCCTCCGGGTAATGAACGCCGTACCGAAATCGAGTATCGACTTCGACGGGCGTCGACTCGGGTGTCGGCCGGAGGCACCGACGGGCGTCGACTCGGGTGTCGGCCGGAGGCACCGACGGGCGTCGACTCCCGCTCCGGCGGGAAGCGGTCCGTACGCGTCCGGGTATGGCGAGGGACTAAGCCGGATGCGTGCGTACCTCGCCCCGATGAGCAAGCTCCCGAGTGACCTCGCGTCGGCCCCCGGGCCCGAGGTGCTCCCCGAGTCGCCCGGGGTGACGGCGGCGTACACGGACTTCCGGCGCGACGAGTCCGGGAGTGCGGTCGCCCGGTGGCCCCGGGGCGTCTCGGTCACGACCGCGCGACTCGAGGACTACGGCCGGGTCGAACTCGTCGAACTCGACGAACGGGGCGCCACGAGCGGGCGGGCGTTCCTCGCGGCCGTCGAGTCGTGGGCACGGGTCGCGGACCACGACCACGTCGCGCCGGTCGTCGGCTCGGGGAAGCGCCCCCGGCCGTGGGCGGCGACGGCCGGGGACCCGACGCTCGCCGACCGCGTGGGTGTGGGCGCGAACGGAGCGGGAAACGGCGACCTCGCCTCGACGCTCTGGGTCGGGGTCTGTCTCGCCGGGGCGCTCGCCTACGCCCACGGCGAGGGCGTCGTCCACGGCGCCGTGACCCCCGACCGGGTCCGACTCTACCCGGCCCCGGAGTGGCCGTTCCCCCGGCTCGACGGGTTCGTCCTCGCCGGACTCCTCGGCGGGGAGGCCGGTTCGCTCGCCCGCGCCGCCCCCGAGCGGGTCGCCCCCGAACCGTACCACGGGAGCGGGACGGCGACGGACGTCTACGGCCTCGGGCTGACGCTCTACGAGGCGCTGACCGGCGACCTGCCGTACGTGACCGACGACGACCCGCGGGCGGCGGTGCTCGGGACGGCGCCCGTCCCCCCGAGCACGGTCGAGCCCACCCTGCCTACGGCCGTCGACGACGTGCTGCTCCCGGCGCTCGCGAAGGACCCGGCCGACCGCCCGACGCTCGACTCGTTCCGCGACGACCTCGTCTCGCTGCTGGCCGCCGAGACCCCGGACGACGACTCGGAGGGCGCGACCGACGACCCCGCAGCCGACGCCTCGTTCCCCTTCCTCGACGGCGACCGGGCGGACTGGCGGACGGCCTGCCCCTCGTGTGGCCGGTCGGTGACGAACACGCTGGCGGCGTTCCGCGCCCACTGGCGCGACGCCGAGCGGTGCGACGGCCCGCCCGACCGCCCGCCGTTCCGGTCGGGACACTCCCGCGAGGAGTGGGAACGCGTCGTCGAGAGCGTCGAGTCGGCGCCCGATCACGGCACGCACGCCGGAGGCGCGAACTCGAGTTCGAACCACCCGCTGTGGGCCGCGCTGGCCGAGGGGCGCGTCGTCGAGGTGGGCGGCGTGACTGTCGCGAGCGCCGACGGCACCTACCCCTGGCTCCACTACCCCCGGCGTGGCTGGCGGGTGCCCTGCCCGGCCTGCGGGTCGACCGTCTTCAACGCCGAGACGGCGATGAAGGCCCACTGGTCCGACGCTCCCGGCTGTCCGGGCCCGCCCGACGACTTCGAGACGGCCTGATCCCCGCTCTCCGGGCTACGCTCCCTCGTCGCCGGTCGAGAGCTCCAGCGGTTCGAGGCCGTCGTCGGGGTCGAACCCGAAGACCTCCCCCAGGAAGGCGAGTTCGGCCTCGACCGCCCGACGGATCGACGGCCCCTCGTCGAACCCGTGGCCCTCGCCCTCGAACTCGAGGTGCGCGCGCGGGACTCCTTCGGGGAGCGCCGCGAGCATCGACCGGGACTGCTCGGGCGGGACGACGCGGTCCTCCTCGCCCTGGAGGAGCAGCAGGGGCACCGAGACCCCGTCGGCGTGATGGACCGGCGACCGTTCCCGGTACACTCCCTCGGCCTCGGGGTACGGCCCGACGAGGCCGTCGAGGTAGCGCGACTCGAACTTGTGGGTGTGCTCGGCGAGCGCCGCGAGGTCGGCCACGCCGAAGAAGGAGACGCCCGCGTCGAACGTGTCGTGGAAACAGAGCGCACAGAGGGCCGCGAACCCGCCGGCGCTCCCGCCGTCGACCGCGAGCCGGTCGCCGTCGACCCGGCCCGCGTCGGCGAGGTACGCCGCACAGTTCACGCAGTCGGCCACGTCGACGAGTCCCCACTCGCCCTTCAGCCGGTCGCGGTACGCCCGGCCGTAGCCCGTGCTCCCCCGGTAGTTCACCTCCGCGACCGCGATCCCCCGCGTCGTGAGGTACTGGACCGGCGGGAGGCCGCCCCCGCTCCGCACCGAGAGCCTCGTCCGTCGCTCGCCCGTCGGCCCGCCGTGGACCCGCACCACGAGCGGCGGCGACTCCCCGTCCGGAGCCGTGACGTCGGGGTTCCGCGGCGGGTAGAACAGCGCGTGTGCGACCTCCGCGCCGTCCTCGCCGGTCGGGAACGTCACGTGTTCGGGCCGGGAGACGTACGACTCGTCGAACGGCAGGTCGACCGACTCGAAGACCGTCTCGGGGCCCCCTTCCGGGGTCCACCGGACGACCGCGGGCGGCCGTGTCTCGCTCGCGGCGACGAACAGCACGGACGAACCGTCCGACCGGAGTTTCGGGTGGACGTCGGTGAACGGCAGGTCGAGGTAGTCGAACTCGCCGTCGGCGAGGGGGCCGAGGCGATACTCGCCCCCCTCGCCGACTGCGGCGACGATCCGCCCGTCGTCGAGGAACGCGTACGTCGAGACGCCGAACCGCCAGCCCGGGACGCCCCACTCGCGCTCGTCCGGGTAGCACGCGACGAGGTCCTCGCCCTCGACGCGATAGAGGTTCCACCAGCCCGTCCGGTCGGAGACGACGTGGAGCGTCCCGTCGGGGCTCCACGACGGCCCGAACAGGGACTCGCCGCGGGCGGTCGCGTCCTCCTCGCCATCCTCGCTCTCGACCGCTCCTGGACCGCCGGCGACCGCACGCTCGTCCACGAGGCCGACCCCGTCGCGGTCGGCGACGTACAGCGTCGTCGCGTCCCACGGCATCGCGGGGTGGTCCCACGCGAGCCACGCGAGGCGGTCGCCGCCGGGCGACACCCGCGGGGAGGAGTAGAAGTCGTGCCCCTCGGCGACAACCGTCGGCTCTCCGTCGCCTTCCTCTGGAAGCGCGACGAACACGTTCGTGGGCTCGCCCGACTCCCCGTGGCGCTCGCGGACACAGTAGAGCGTCCCGTCGGGCGCCCGGACGAGGTCAGCGTAGCGGTCGCCCCGCTTGATGGCCGGTTCGGGGGTCACCGCTTCGGGCGCCTCGCCCTCGCGCTGCCGGTAGAGCCGCTGGTCCTCGTCGTTCGCGAACCAGACCGTCCCGTCGTGGACGAGGAACGCGCCCCCGCCGTACTCGTGGACGCGGGTCCGGACGTCGTACCCCTCCGGCGTAACGTCCTCGGGGCCGCCGGGTCCCTCGCGGACGAGGACACCCCGCCCTCCCTCGTCGGCCCGGCGCTCCAGCCACCACGCCCGCTCGCCGGCGTGGACCCCCTCTACATCCACTCCACCGCCGGTCACCCGCTCGGTCGAGAGCGGCGACGGCCACTCGCCGTACGGCCTCGCGTCGGTCATGTCGGTCGGGATGGGCGTCCGCGGTAAAGTCGTTCGCCACCCGGGGCGACGAGGGCGACCGACCGGAGATCGACCCGAACAAGTTCGGCGGTAGCTACGTGGCGGTGGGGCGAACACGTTCGGGTATATGCCACGCGCTGACCTCGCGATCACGCTCCCCGACGCGGTGTGGGTCGGCAGACTCTCCCGACAGTACCCGGGGACAACGTTCCGGGTGCTGTCGGCGATGCCGGCCGGCGAGACGGGCGTCGGGCTCGTCGAGGTGGTCGGCGAGTCGATCCCGGAGGTGCTCGAGGCCATGGCTGGCGGCGAGGACGTCGAGCGGATCGACGTCCTCCAGCGCGTCGAGGACCGGGCGGTCGTCCAGTTCGAGACGACCGAGCCGATGCTGCTGTTCTCGGTCCGGGCGTCGGGGGCGCCCCTCGACCTCCCGATGGAGATCCGCGACGGCGAGGCCGCGATGGAGATCACCGCGTCGAGCGACCGCATCTCCGAACTCGGCCGACAGCTCGACGCGTTCGGGCTGCGGTACGACTTGGAGCGGATCTACCGGTCGCCGGACCCGCCCGACCTGCTCACCGAGCGCCAGCGCGAACTGCTGGTGACCGCCGTCGACCGCGGCTACTACGACACCCCCCGCGAGTGTACGCTGACGGAGCTCGCCGAGGCGATCGGGACGGCGAAGTCGACGGTCAGCGAGGTCCTCCACCGGGCCGAGGGGAAGGTGATAAAGGAGTTCGTCGCCGAGCGGTACGGCCACGAACCCGACGCCGGGTAGGTCCGGGTTCGTCCTACTGCGGA
>JBEPXB010000051.1:0-9908 GCA_041642135.1 Halobacteriales archaeon
GGTACATCGGTACACACGACCGCATCAGTCCAGCGTGTCCTCGAGCCGCTCGATCAGCTCCGGGTTCCCGACGTGGACGGGGACCCGCTGGTGGACCGCCTCGACTTCGACGTCGAGTATGGAGCGCTCGCCGTCCGAGGACGCCCCGCCGGCGGCCTCGATGACGTGTGCGACGGGGTTGCCCTCGAACTGCAGGCGGAGTTTCCCGTTCGGCGCGTCCGCGAGCGCGGGGTAGGCGAACAGCCCCCCGTAGGTGAGCACCTGGTTCACGTCGGCGATCATCGCGCCGCCGTAGCGGAGTTTTAATCGATCGTCCTCCAGCGTCTCGACGAACTCGGCGAGGTTCTCGGGCCAGTCCGGGACCCGCCCCCCGACCCCGTAAACCGTCGGGTCCCCGGGGACGGTCATCCCCTCGTCCACCGGCCGGCGGACGACGGGCTCCCCGCCGACGCCGTCGGTGAGGTGCGCCGCGTCGCTGTCCTCCTCCGCCCGTTCGAGGACGAACTCGGTGACGGGCCCGTCGGTCGCGAGCACCATCGTCGTGAGCGGTCCGAGCATGACCCATCCGGCGGCGACGATGTGGCGGCCGGGCGCGGGGAGCGGGGCGTCGTAGACGGCGAAGATCACGCCCATCGGGTTGTTCGACTTGAGGTTCGAGGAGCCGTCGAGCGGGTCGACCGCGACGTGGTGGCGGCCCTCGCCGGTCCCCTCGACGACCGACGGGCGCTCCTCGCTGGCGTACGAGCCCACCGAGTCGATGGCGAGGAGTCGCTCCTCCAGGAGCGAGTCCGCCCAGACGTCCGCCTCCAACTGCTCCTCGCCGGAGGGGTTCTCCTCCTCGGTGTACGTCCGCCGGCCGGCGAGCCCGCCGCTCACCTCGACGGCCGTCTCGGCGACGGTGTCGACGATGCGCTCGACGCTCATCTCAGGCCTCGGCCGCGGCCAGCGCCTCCTCGACGGAGGCCTCCTCGAAGATGACCTGCTCGAGGGCGTCGAGGATGCGCTCGGGGTTCTCGCGCTGCCAGACGTTCCGACCGACCGCGAGGCCCTTCCCGCCGGCGTCCATCGTCGCCTTCACGTCGGTCAGGAACGCCTCGTCGGACGTCTTCGACCCGCCGGACATGACGACCTTCGTCGGCCCCGCCATCCGGACGGCCTGTTCCATCGCGGACTGCGACCCGGGGAACTTCACCTTCGCCACGTCCGCGCCGAGTTCGAGCGCCAGCCGGGCCGCGTACGCGATGGTCCCCGGCTTCGTGTCGTTCTTCAGTCCCTGTCCGCGCGGGTAGGACCACATCACGACCGGGAGTTCGTAGTCGCGGGCGTCCTCCTGTGCCTCGCGGAACTCCTCGACCATCTCGATCTCGTGGTTCGACCCGCCGTAGACGGTGAACCCGACCGAGGAGGCGCCGACGTCGTAGGCGTGCTCGACCGAGCAGTTCACCGCCGAGTCCGGCTCGCCCATCCAGAGGTTCGACGTCCCGTTGAGCTTCAGGAGGAGGTCTACGTCGTCCTCGTAGGAGGGGTAGAACGCCTCGGCGATCCCCTTCTGGACCGCGATGGAGGTGACCGCGGGGTGGGTCGCCGCCTCGAACGTCCGCTCGGGGTCCGCGCTCTCGGGGACCTCCTCGAAGTCCACCGGCCCGTGCTCCAGGCCGTGGTCGTACGCGAGGATGAGCACCTTGCCGTCCCGACAGAGCGCCGAGTCGTCGATGGGGATCATGCGGGCGAATCTGCGTCGACGGCACCCAAGAATCTACTGGATGGATTCGGTGTCACGGCCCGCGAGACGGCCACATTCGTGATTTTTACTCGGAAAGGAGTAATCACCGGGTCCCGGGAGGTGGGGCGAGAGTGTTCCGCACGAGGCGTTTTGTCGTCCCGACGAGTGAGGTGGGTATGGAACCCACACCGCGGACCGTGACGGCCGAGGACGGGACCGACCTGCGACTCTGGTCGATCGGCAGCGACCGCGTGGACGACGAGATGGACGCGGAGGCGCGGGCGGCGGCGGACGCCGGGACGGAGGCAGTGCTGTTCGTCCACGGCGCGACCTACCCCGGACGGGCCGTGTTCGCGCCCGCGTCCGCGTACTCGTGGTTGGCGGCGACGGCCGTGTCGGGACGGGACGCCTTCGCGCTCGACGTCCGGGGGTACGGCGAGAGCGACCTGCCGGCGGGGATGGAGGCCGAACCGGGCGAGACCGAGCCGCCGGCACGCGCCGACGCGGCGACTCTCGACATCCGGGCCGCGCTCTCGAGCCTCGAGCACGACCGGGTCCACCTCGTCGGCTACTCCTGGGGGACGGTGATCGCGGGGAAACTCCTCGCGGCGCCAGACGCCCCCGAGGTAGCCTCGTACACGGCGTTCGCCCCCGTGTTCCGGCTCTCGGCGGAGCGCGCCGCCGACTTCGGCCTCGGCGACCCACCACACCCGGCACGGGTCGTCACCCGGTCGGAGGCCCGCGAGCGCTGGGAGTCGCAGTTCCCCGAGGGGACCGATCCGTCGGCGTGGCGAGACGGGGCGGCGTTCCGGGCGTTCTGGGACGCCGTCCACGACTCGAACCAGGGTCTCGCCGGGCTGGAGGACCCGGCCATCCGCGCGCCGAACGGGACGCTCGTCGACCTCCGGCGGACGGTGGACGAGGCTCCCTACGACCCCGGTGCCGTGGACGTGCCGACGCTGGTGGTTCGCGGGTCGAACGACCCCACCGCCACACGGGAAGACGCCCTCGGGCTGTACGACGCGCTCGGGGACGCCCGACGGTACGTCGAACTCGCCGGCGGCACCCACTTCATGCCGCTCGAACACCGCCGCGACGAACTGTACGCGACGCTGAACGGGTTCCTCGACGGACTGGCGGACGAGTGAGTCCGCCGCCGGAGCGCCGTCGGTAGGCTTAGGCCGCCCGGCGCGCGACCCCGAGTCATGCGCGAACTCTCCGAGGTGGAGACCGTCGGCGTCGTCGGCGCGGGCACGATGGGCAACGGCATCGCACAGGTCGCCGCGGCGAGCGGCTACGACGTGGTGATGCGCGACGTAGAGCGGTCGTTCGTCGACCGTGGGATCGAGGCCATAGAGGCCTCGCTCTCGCGGCTCGTCCGCAAGGACGACCTCACGGAGGCGGAGGCCGACGCAGTCCTCGACCGGGTGTACGGGACGACCGACCTCGCGGATCTCTCGACCGCCGATCTGGTCGTCGAGGCCGTCGTCGAGGAGATGGACGTAAAGCGGGACGTCTTCGCCGACCTCGACCGGATCTGTGACGAGGACGTGGTGCTCGCGACGAACACCTCGACGCTCTCGGTCACGACCATCGCGGCCGCCACCGACCGACCGGAGCTGGTCGTCGGCCTGCACTTCATGAACCCCGTCCCGGTGATGAAGGGCGTCGAACTGGTGGTCGGGGAGAAGACCGACGAGGGGGTGGTCGACCTGGCCCACGACTTCGCCGAGAGCCTCGGGAAGGAGACCTGGGAGGCCGACGACAAACCGGGGTTCGTCACCAACCGGATCCTGATGCCCTGGATCAACGAGGGCGTCCGCGCCTACGACGAGGGGGTCGCCGCCAAGTCGGACATCGACCGCGGGATGACACTGGGGACGAACGTCCCGATGGGGCCGCTCGAACTCGCGGACCACATCGGCCTTGACGTCTGTCTCCACGCGACGGAGACGCTCCACGAGGAGCTCGGCGACCGGTACACGCCGGCGTACCTCCTGAAGCGGAAGGTGGAGGCGGGCGACCTGGGCAAGAAGACCGGCAAGGGGTTCTACGAGTACGACTGACTCAAGCGTGGCGCGGTGCGTCCTCCAGCAGCGTCACCGGCGCCGTCTCCGGCACGAACAGCAGCGCGTCCATCTCGGCGGGTGGGGCCAGCGACCACCAGTGCTCGGCCTCGTCGAAGAAGGCGGCCGTGACGTCCCGCAGCGGATGCGGGTCGGCCAGCCACCCGTCGAGGCCGGGGTCCCCCGCCGCCCGTCGCACGTCGAACCGGACGGCCTCGTCCTCGCCCGCGGCGTCCGTGAGCACCTCGCCGACGGTCGGTGACGGCAGCGGCCCGTCCTCGGGAAGGACGTCGGCGAACGGCCCGAGGGTGAACACGACCGGTTCCGGCCGGTCGACGGCCTCGGGGTCCTCGAACGCGCGGAACGATCCCCGGTCGAACCCGGTCGCCACGACCCGGTAGTCGTCACCGAACCGCCCGTGGAGGTGCCGGCCCATGGGCGTGTAGTCCTCCCACGGTCCGTCGGTGCGTCCCCGAAAGAGGTGGCCGTTGTGCGCCCACACCAGCGCCCGGTCGGCGCCGGCCAGGTCGAGGAGCCACCGGACCCGGTCGGCCATCCGCTCGTCCCGGACGTCCCGTGCGCCCCACGGGGCGTCGGTCCGGTGGCTCTCCGCGGCGAACGTCACGGCGTCGTCGAGCGTCCGCAGGTGGCCCCGCGCGAGGCGGTACGGTTCGGCCCCCGACAGACCGACCCACTCGGCCTCGCGGGCGTCGAACCGCGACTCGAGGGCCGACACCGTCTCCTCGGCGACGGGGACGTGTTCGGCGGCGAGCGGGAAGGGGACCGCCCGGACGTCGCCGTCGGCGAGCAGGTCGAGACCCTCCCGGACCTCGGCGAGCGTTCCGGGCGCGACCCGGTCGAGGTACTCGCGGAGCCCCGCCGCGGGCGCCGAGACGGAGGGCGCGTCGAAGCCGAGGACGCGGACCCGGTCGCCTGCCGGGCGGCCCTCGTTGAACGACCGGAGCCACTCGAGGAGCGCGCGGAGCTCTTCCGTCGCCCACACCCAGAGGCCGAGGTCACACAGTGCCGCTTCCGGGTCGCCGTCGCCCTCGCGGACGTAGCGGTCCAGCGCCAGCGACTCGGCGAACCCCACCTCGAGCGCGAGCAGCCGGAAGCCGTGGTCGGCGACGAGCGAGCGGACGAGGCCGTCCCGGAGGGTGACGAACTCGTGGGTGCCGTGGGTCGCCTCGCCGAGACCGACCAGCGTCGCGTCCGAGAGCGAGTCGGCCAGCGGTGCGAGGTGCTCGCGCGCGGTCGCCGGGTCCGTGTCGGGGAGCGAGGTGACGTACCGGTCCAGCCGTCCGGTCGGGTCCCCTTCGGTCATCGCCTCTACCTGCGTGGGCCACTCACTTGGACGCAGTGGACCGTGGCGGCGCGGGGACAGGTCCGGACCCGTCGACTCCGGCATCCACGTTCGGGTGGGACTCAGGCCCACCCGACACCTGCGGCATACACGCTATGCTCGGAACAGTCAAGTGGAAACGGCCGAACCCACGGACATGGACTTCAGCCCGACGGCCGAACAGAGACAGATCAAGGAGATGGTCGCGGAGTTCGTCGACGAGGAGGTCGTCCCGCGCGCGGCGGAGATCGACCACGAGGACGAGTTCCCGCACGACCTGGTCGAGGAGCTCGCCGAGCTGGGGCTGATGGGGATGCCGTTCCCCGAGGAGTACGGCGGCGCGGGCCTGGACTACCACGCCTACCCGATGGCGCTGGAGGAGATCTCGCGGGGCTCGGGCGGCCTGGGGACCATCGTCGCCGCGCACATCTCGCTCGCGGGGAACATGATCTACGAGTTCGGTACGGAGGAACAGAAGGCGGAGTACCTGGAGCCGCTGGCGCTCGGCGAGGACATCGGCGCGTTCGCGCTCTCCGAGCCACAGGCCGGCTCCGACGTCCCAGCGATGGACACCACCGCCGAGAGGAACGAGGACGGCTACTACATCGACGGCGGGAAGCTCTGGATCTCGAACGGGTCGGTCGCCGACACGGTGACGGTGTTCGCCAAGACCGACCCCGACGCCGGCAACAAGGGGATCTCCTCGTTCGTCGTCCGCCCCGAGGAGGACGACGGGTTCGTCGTGGAGGGTACGGAGGACAAGCTCGGGGACAAGGGCTGTCCCACCGCGGAACTGCGGTTCGACGACTGTTTCGTCCCGGAGGACCGCCTGCTCGGCGAGGAGGGCGACGGGTTCGTCCAGGCGCTGAAGACGCTCAACGGCGGGCGGATCACCATCGCGGCCCGGTCGGTGGGCATCGCCCAGGCGGCCCTCGACGCCGCCCTGCGGTACAGCCAGGACCGCGAGCAGTTCGACCAGCCCATCTCGAACTTCCAGAGCATCCAGCACAAACTGGCGGACATGGACACGAAGACCCGGGCGGCGCGGCTGCTGATGCACGATGCCGCTGATCGAAAGATCCGCGGCGAGCGGTACATCAAGGAGGCCGCACAGGCCAAACTGTTCGCCAGCGAGGTCTCGCGCGAGGTGGCCAACGAGGGCATCCAGATCCACGGCGGCTACGGCTACACCAAGGACTTCCCCGCCGAGCGGTACTACCGCGACGCCAAACTCAACGAGATCTACGAGGGTACCAGCGAGATCCTCCGGAACACCATCGCGAACGACCTGCTCGACTGAGTCGGCCGTCCACCAGTCCCGTCGTCTTCTCTTCCCGCCCCATCCGGCTTCACCTCCCTCGCCGTCCGGCTTCTCGACCCGGTCGGTTCGTCCGTCTCCGGAGGAACCGTCCGCCCGCAGGATCACTTTCACCCCGCTCGGCTGGCTCGTGGTTATTGCCCCGTCTCACCTCCCTCCGGGTGCGATGTTGACCGACATCACACACGTGACGCTGCTGGTAGAGGATCAGGACGAGGCGCTCGAGTTCTACACCGAGACGCTGGGGCTCGTGGTCCGCGACGACGTGGAGATGGAAGAGGAGGGCATGGAGGGACGGTGGCTGACGGTCTCGCCCTCGGACGCCGAGTTCCCACAGATCGCCCTCACGGCAGCCGACACCGCCGAGAAGCGCGAACGCGTCGGCTCGCAGGTCGCCGACCACGTGAACCTGGTGTTCGCGACCGACGACTTCGACGCCGAGTACGAACGGCTCCGCGAGGCGGGCGTCGAGTTCCACGGCGAACCGATGGCGAACCCCTGGGGGACCGAGGCCGTCTTCGAGGACCCGTACGGGAACGTCCACGACCTGATGGAGCCGGCGGAGATGGACCCGGCCGAGTAGGGGCGACCTCGGCCGTACACGACCCACCGGGACCGGAAGGTTGGCGTGGGGGCCGTCCGTACGGTTCGGCTATGAGCCAGGACGTCACGCGGGCGGGTGACCTCACGGCGCGGTACCGCGAGACCGACGAGGAGCGGCTCCTGGAGTTCGAGCGGGCCGACGACGGGGCGACGGCCGCGATCGCGCAGAACCGCGAGGGGTACGCGATGCTGAAGGTCCGTCCGACCGCCGACGGCGACGAACTCGAGCGGTACTACGGGTTCGACATGGCGCTCGACCACGCCGCCGAACTGCTCGGCGTCGCCGTCACCGACCTCCCGGTACCCGAGGCCGCCGAGGACATGGGGATGTAGCGACCGGTCGAGAACGGACCCGGTCGACCGGTGTATATCACAGTTCTACACCGATTATTTTCGGAGGGCGAAGATTTTCTTCTGAACTCCGAACTGAAACGACGTGAACCCGAAACCATTAACCCCGACAAGCCCGAGGTTTCGGTTGACCTAAGTCCATGGCAACGCTGGAAATCAAGAACCTGCACGCGGACGTAGCGGAGGAGGGTGGCGAGACCATCCTCCGGGGCGTCGACCTCGAGGTCTCCTCGGGGGAGATCCACGCCCTGATGGGCCCCAACGGGAGCGGGAAATCGACCCTCGCGAAGATCATCGCGGGCCACCCCTCGTACGAGGTGACCGACGGCGAGGTCCTGCTCCACCTCGAGGAAGGCGACTTCGGCGAGGAGTTCGAGATCCCCGAGGACAAGCGGGTCTGGGACCTGCTCGACCTCGAGCCGAACGAGCGGGCCGCGCTCGGCGTCTTCCTCGGCTTCCAGTACCCCGCGGAGATCGAGGGGGTCACGATGGTGAATTTCCTCCGGACGGCGCTCAACGCCAAGCTCGAGGAGCGCGAGGAGCTCTTCGAGGACGAGGAGGAGGCCGAAGCGGAGGACGACGAGGAGGACGTGGGGTACGACACCTCCCCGATGGAGGGGAACCCCGATGACGGCGAGGTCGGCGTCGCCGAGTTCCAGGGGCTCCTCGCGGAGAAGATGGAGCAGCTGGACATGGACGAGAAGTTCGCCCACCGGTACCTGAACGCCGGGTTCTCCGGCGGCGAGAAGAAGCAGAACGAGGTGCTCCAGGCGGCGATCCTCGAGCCGTCGATCGCCGTGCTCGACGAGATCGACTCCGGGCTCGACATCGACCGGCTCCAGGACGTCTCCCACGGCATCAACGCCCTGCGCGACGAGCAGGGCTCGGGCATCCTCCAGATCACCCACTACCAGCGGATCCTCGACTACGTCGAGCCCGACCACGTCCACGTCATGCTGGACGGGAAGGTCGTCAAGAGCGGCGGCGCGGAGCTGGCCGAGCAGCTCGAGGACAAGGGCTACGACTGGGTCCGCGAGGAGGCCTTCGAGGCCGCGTAACCGTCCATGGTTACACACAGGCTAATAAGTAAGCGGACACAAGCGATACCAATCACATGAGTTCCGAACAAGACCACCTGAAGGAGACCGACACCGAGGCCCGCTTCGAGTTCAAGAAGGAGGAGAAGTCCGCCTTCCGTTCCGAGAAGGGCCTGACCGAGGAGACCATCCGCGTCATCTCCGAGGACAAGGACGAGCCCGAGTGGATGCTCCAGCGCCGTCTTCGTGCGCTGAAGCAGTTCCAGCAGATGCCGATGCCGACCGACTGGCCCGGCCAGCCCGATCTCTCGGAGGTGGACATCGACGAGATCGTCCCCTACATCCGCCCGGACATCGAGACCCGCGGCGGCGCGGACAAGTGGGAGGACCTCCCCGAGGAGATCCGCGACACCTTCGACAAACTCGGCATCCCCGAGGCAGAGCGGAACGCCCTTTCGGGGGTCGGCGCCCAGTACGAGTCGGAGATCGTCTACCAGAACATGCAGGAGCAGTGGGAGGAGAAGGGCGTTATCTTCATGGACATGGACAAGGCGGTGCGCGAGCACCCCGACATCGTCCGCGAGTACTTCATGACGAAGTGCGTCCCGCCCAGCGACAACAAGTTCGCCGCGCTCCACGGCGCCATCTGGTCCGGTGGCTCGTTCGTTTACGTCCCCGAGGGCGTCACCGTCGAGATGCCCATCCAGGCGTACTTCCGGATGAACTCCGAGGGGATGGGCCAGTTCGAGCACACGCTCATCATCGCCGAGGAGAACTCCGAGGTCCACTACATCGAGGGCTGCTCGGCCCCCAAGTACAGCCACTTCAACCTCCACAGCGGGGGCGTCGAGGTGTTCGTCAAGGAGGGGGCCCACGTCCAGTATTCGACGGTGCAGAACTGGTCGAAGAACACCTACAACCTGAACACCAAGCGCGCCATCGCCGAGAAGGACGCGACGATGGAGTGGGTCTCCGGGAGTATGGGCTCGAAGGCCACGATGCTGTATCCCTCGACCATCCTGAAAGGGCCGGGCGCGACGGACAACCACATCACCATCGCGTTCGCGGGCGCGGGCCAGAACATCGACACCGGCGCGAAGGTCTACCACAACGCACCCAATACCAAATCGACCATCGAGTCCAAGTCCATCTCGAAGGACGGCGGCCGCACCAACTACCGTGGCCTCGTCCACATCGCCGACGGCGCCGAGAACTCCAGCACGAGCGTGGAGTGTGACGCGCTGATGTTCGACAACGAGTCGACCAGCGACACGATGCCGTACATGGAGATCGAGGAGTCGAAGGTCGACGTGGCCCACGAGGCCACCGTGGGCAAGATCGGCGACGAGGACGTCTTCTACCTCCAGTCCCGCGGGCTGGACGACGACGACGCCAAGCAGATGATCGTCGCCGGGTTCATCGAGCCCATCACGGAAGAACTACCGATCGAGTACGCCGTCGAGCTCAA
>JBEPXB010000052.1:0-9862 GCA_041642135.1 Halobacteriales archaeon
ACGGACACCCCGCTCGGCGAGTGACGTGAATGCGTTCCCGGCGAACGGGACGCCGAGCACGGTGAGTGCGACGACGACTGCGATCCAGGCGGCGACGAGGGCCGCGGTGACCACGACGGCCAGCCGGAGTCGGCGGGAGTCCGTCGACCCGCCGGAGAGGACTTCGAGCCGTCCGGTCAGGGCGAGGTAGCCGACCGCCGCGATGCCGAGACCGAGCCCGTAGAGCACGACGCCAGCCGTCAGCCGCGACAGCGGCCCGACGGTCGACGGGAACACGCCGACCAGCCGGGAGAGCGCCACCCCGAGGAGCGGCCCGGCGACGGTGACTGCGACGACTCCGAGACCCCCGGACGGCGAAGCCCCCTGCTTGACGGGTACGCGGTTCCTGACCCCCATCGTTCCGTAATAGGAATGGTCGAACAAAACTGCCGGTCGCGTATCGGCTCCCGATACGTGGTCCGGGAAGGAGAAGGGGGCCGAGTGGCGAGGAGAGGACATTCCCGGGAGGGGGGAACGATCCCCGGATCGCGGGGGACGGCGACCGATCGTGGGTCCCGTCGAGGTCGTCCTACTCGAACGCGGCGACGCCCGTCAGGTCGTGGCCGAGGATGAGCGAGTGGATGTCGTGGGTCCCCTCGTAGGTGTAGACGGTTTCGAGGTTCGCCATGTGCCGCATCGGCGAGTAGTCCGCGGTGATGCCGTTGCCGCCGAGCATCTCGCGGGCGATACGGGACTGGTCGCGGGCCATCCGGACGTTGTTCCGTTTGGCCATCGACACCTGCTGTGGCCGGAGGTCGCCGCGCTCTTTGAGCTCGGCCAGCCGATACGCGAGCAGCTGAGAGGTAGTGATCTGGGTCGCCATCTCCGCGAGCTTCTCCTGCTGGAGCTGGAAGCTCGCGATTGGCTTGCCGAACTGCTCGCGGTCGGTGGCGTACTCGCGGGCGGTCTCGAAGCAGTCCCGGGCCGCGCCGACGGCGCCCCACGCGATGCCGTAGCGGGCCTGCGTGAGACAGGACAGCGGGCCCTTCATCCCCTCGACGCCGGGGAGGACGTTCGACTCGGGCACGTAGACGTTCGAGAGTTCGACCTGACCGGTGACCGAGGCCCGCAGCGAGAGCTTCTCGTCGATCTTCGGCGTCTCGACCCCGTCGCGGTCGGTCTCGACGAGGAACCCGCGGACCGGGTCGTCGGGCGCCGAGCGGTCCCGCGCCCAGACGAGGGCGACGTCCGCGAGCGGCGAGTTCGTGATCCACGTCTTCGTCCCGTTGAGGACGTACCCCTCGTCCTCGTCCTCGGCGTAGGTCTCCATCCCGGAGGGGTTCGAGCCGTGGTTCGGCTCGGTCAGCCCGAAGCAGCCGATCTTCTCGCCGGTCCCCATCGCCTCGAGCCACTCCTCTTTCTGTGCCTCGCTCCCGTAGGCGTGGATCGGGTACATGACGAGCGCGCCCTGCACGGAGGCCATCGACCGGAGCCCCGAATCGCCCGCCTCGAGCTCCTGCATCAGGACGCCGTACGCGGTCTCCGAGAGGTCGGCCAGGCCGTACCCCGAGAGATTGGGGGCGTAGAACCCCAGGTCGCCCATCTCCTCGATCAGGTCGGTCGGGAACGTCCCCTCGATCCAGTGGTCGGCGACCACGGGTTTGAACTGCTCCTCGACGAACTCGCGGGCGGTGTCGCGGACCATCCGCTCCTCGCTCGTCAGGTCCGCCTCCAGGTCGACGTAGTCGAGCATACCCGGGGTTCGGGTCCCCCCGACAAAAGCGCTGTTACACCGCCGGCAGCCACATTCGATCGGGTCGGACGGCCGTTCCGGGTCCCGACGTCCGGGTTCCTGCCGAACGTTTATGATACACGTGTCGCTGGTGTCACTCGTCGCATGCACCACAGCCGCGACGAGTCGCTCTCGCGACTCAGAGACACGGTCGAACGGGGCGAGCCAGTCATCGGTGCCGGTGCGGGCACCGGGATCTCGGCGAAGTTCGCCGAGCGCGGTGGCGTCGACCTGCTGATAATCTACAACTCCGGGCGGTACCGGATGAACGGCCGCGGCTCGCTGGCCGGCCTCCTCCCGTACGGCGATGCCAACGAGATCGTCCTCGAGATGGGCCACGAAGTCCTCCCGGTCGTCGAGGACACCCCGGTGCTGGCGGGTGTCAACGGCACCGACCCGTTCCGCGAGATGGAGGTCTTCATCGAGGATCTGAAACGCCGCGGGTTCTCCGGCGTCCAGAACTTCCCGACGGTGGGCCTCATCGACGAGGACAGCCAGTTCAGGCAGAACCTCGAGGAGACCGGGATGGGTTACGACGAGGAGGTGGAGATGATCCGCGAGGCGTCCGACCAGGGGATGCTCACCTGTCCGTACGTCTTCAGCGATGACGACGCTCGCGAGATGGCCGAGGCAGGTGCCGACGTCGTCGTCTCTCACATGGGACTGACGACGTCGGGTGACATCGGTGCGGAGACGGCGCTCGATCTGGAGACGGCCGCCGAGCGGGTCCAGGCCCACTGCGACGCCGCAAAGGAGGTGAACGAGGACGTCATGGTCATCTGCCACGGTGGACCCATCGCGTGGCCGGACGACGCGGAGTACGTCCTCGAGAACACCGAGGGTGTGGTCGGATTCTTCGGTGCCTCTAGCATCGAACGGCTGCCGACCGAGGACGCGATCGAGAACCAGGCACGCGAGTTCAAGGGGATCGAGTTCTGATGTCCGACTCCGAGTACTTCGTCGAACCCGACGACGTGGAGAGCCAGCTGTTCGACTGGGGGGTGCTCAAGTGGATGAGCACCCCGGAGGTCACGGGCGGCGAGCGGTTCAGCGCCGGTGTCGTCAAGCTCGAACCCGGGAAGGGTCACGAGCGCCACACCCACCCGGAGAGCGACGAGATACTGTACGTCGTCCGCGGGGAGGGGGAACAGGAGGTCGCCGAGGAGACGCGCGAGATCGCGGCGGGCGACATGGTCTACGTTCCGGAGGGCGTCGAGCACGGGACGGTCAACACCGGCTGGGAGCCGCTGGTCCTGCTCGCGGTGTACGCGCCGCCCGGTCCCGAGGACGTACTTCGGGACCTCCCCGAGTGTGAGATCGTCCCGCCGGGGGAGCTACCCACGCCGGAGAACGTGGTGCCGGAGGAAGCCGGGGGTGACGAGCCGTGAGCGTCGTCATCGTCGGCACGCTGGACACGAAGGGCGAGGAGATCGGGTTCGCACGCGACGTGATCGAGGCGCAGGGCGTCGACGTCCACGTGGTCGATGCGGGCGTCGTCGGCGAGCCCGAGTTCGAGCCGGATACGTCCGCGGCCGACGTCGCCGAGGCCGCGGGGACCACGCTCGACGCCCTCCGTGCGGACGCCGACCGCGGCGAGGCGATGGAGGCGATGGGCGAGGGTGCGGCCGCGGTCGCGACCCGACTCCACGACGAGGGCGTCCTCGATGGCATCCTCGGTCTCGGCGGGTCGGGGAACACGTCCATCGCCACCACCGCGATGCGCGTGCTTCCGGTCGGCGTCCCCAAGCTGATGGTCTCGACGATGGCCTCGGGCGACGTCGAGCCGTACGTCGGCGCGAAGGACATCGCGATGATGTACTCCGTCGCGGACATCGAGGGGCTCAATCAGCTCTCCCGTCGGGTCATCGCTAACGCGGCGCTCGCGATGGTCGGGATGGTCGCCAACGAACCCGACGTCGAGGTCGAGGACCGACCCACTATCGGCATCACGATGTTCGGGGTGACGACCCCGTGCGTCCAGACCGCCCGGGAGTACCTCGAGGAGCAGGGCTACGAGACCATCGTCTTCCACGCGACCGGGACGGGCGGGCGGGCGATGGAGGACCTGGTTAGACAGGGCGTCATCGACGGGGTGCTGGACGTGACGACGACCGAGTGGGCCGACGAACTCGTCGGCGGCGTCCTGAGCGCCGGCCCCGAGCGGCTCGACGCGGCCGCCGAGACCGGGACGCCGCAGGTCGTCTCGACGGGCGCGCTCGACATGGTCAACTTCGGCCCCGAGGACTCCGTCCCCGGGGAGTTCCAGGACCGAAAGCTCCACGTCCACAACCCCCAGGTGACGCTGATGCGGACGACCCCGGAAGAGTGTGCCGAACTGGGCCGGATCATCGCGGGGAAACTCGACGCCGCGACCGGCCCGACGGCGCTCTTCCTCCCGCTCGGCGGCGTCTCGATGATCGACGTCGAGGGCGAGGACTTCTACGACCCCGAGGCCGACGCGGCGCTGTTCGACGCGCTCCGGGAACACGTCGGGCCGAACGTCGAACTCGTCGAAATGGAGACCGACATCAACGACGAGGAGTTCGCCCTGGCGCTCGCGAGGAAACTCGACGAGTACATGCAGGGGGTCGGACACGCCTGAAGCGACGGGCGTACGACGGTCCGCTTCTCGGTTCGCCACGGTATCGATCTCGGCCGAGACCCGCTACGGGGCCGCCGTGGCGACCGCGAACCGACGCGACGTCACCGGTTCGACGGGACGAGTACCTCGCTTTCGGGGCGGCTGTCCCTCGCGAGTCGTCGCAGCCACGCGGGGTACCCGAAGGACTGCTCCGCCGGGAGCGCCACCGGGAAGTCCTCCCCGAACAGATCCGATCCCACGAATGCGACCGCGTGATCGAGTTCGTCCACCGGTCCCGTCGCCTCTACACCGCAGGTCCACGCCGTCTCCCCCGGGGTCGTCACCTCCGTCACCTCGACGTGTGCGGCCACGTCGGTCCACGTGACGTCGTCGCCGAGCGAACGGATGGGCGGCTCTCTCGGCGATCCGTTCGCGCGGGGGGACCATCGGCCGCCGTTCGGAACGTCCGGGTTCGACGGTTCGACCGCTCCGCCGCCGGGACCGCCCGAGGACCGGATTCAGCGGTAGCCGGCGTTCTCGTAGTCCGGATCCGCGTTCGGCCCGTAGCCGAGCTCGCCGCGGCGCTCGCGGAACGCCTCGACGTCGCTCGCGTACTCCGGCTCGTCGACGTAGTTCGTCGTCTCGCCCGGATCGCGGTCGAGGTCGAAGAGGAGTTCGGGCTCGCTCTCGCCGTACCAGCAGTACTTCAGGTCGCCCCGCTTGATCATGAGTTCCTCCGGACCGAGCCCGCCGTGGACCGCGGTGTTGTCCGCTCCCTGTGATATCGCTTCGTCGTCCCACTCCTCCGTGTCGCCCTCGAGCAGCGGGACGAGGCTCCGGGAATCGACGTCGTCCGGGACCGGTATCTCCGCCAGCTCACACAGCGTCGCGTAGAGGTCACAGAGGCTCACGTTCTCGTCCACCACGCCGGGGTCGAACCGCTCCGGCCAGCGGATGATCAGTGGCACCCGGGCGGCCGACTCGTAGAAGTTGATCTTCCCCCAGAGCCCGCGCTCGCCGAGCATCTCGCCGTGGTCGCTCGTGAACACGATCACCCACTCGTCGGGGTCCTCCCCCACGAGACGGAGCTGGTCGATGACTCGGCCGAACAGCGAGTCCATCCGTTCGACCATCGCGTAGTAGGCCGCGGTCGCCCGGCGTATCTCCCGAACGGTGACGTCCTCGTCCGGGGTGAGCTCGCCGCACTCGGCCCACCGGTCGGAGCGCGCGGCAGGGTGGTCACCCGGCTCCTCGACGTACGGGTCCACCCGGTTCATGTAGTAGGTGAACAGGTCCTCGTCGTCGGTGAAGAAGGGGTAATGGGGCTGGATGACGCTCACTTTCGCGAGCAGCGGTCGGTCGGGCTGTGCGCGGTCGTAGTACGGCGAGACGAAGAACTGCCGGAGGAACTGCTCCATCCCCTCGACGAGGCGTCTGTCCTGCACCTGGACCCGGGAGTCCGAAACCCCCGCTTGCTGGACCTCCTTCGCCCAGGACCACTTCCAGTCGTCCCATCCCCCATAACTGCCGTAGTCGACCTCGCGCTCGTACTCGATGGCGCCCGGGTTCTCGAGGTCGACGGCGGTATCGCCGACCTCGCGCTTCATCGGGGTCGGCCCGAGCCGCTTGCGGAAGCCGAGCATCTGCGACCACCCCGGGTAGTGCTCCTTGCCTGCCTGGGCGGTCATGTAGGCGTGCCGGGTGAACCGCCGGGCCAGGTACGGGTACCGGTCGTCGAACTCCTCGAGTCCCTCGTCCTCGTAGGTCCGGGGAAGCTTTCCGGTGCGGATGGCGTGCCGACCCGGCACGCAGATCGGCGAGGGCGTGTAGGCGTTCGTGAATACGGTCCCTGTCTCGGCCAGCCAGTCCAGCGTCGGCGTTCTGACGACGTCGTTCCCGGCGAACCCCGCGAGGTCGGGCCGGTGCTCGTCGTTCATCAGGAACAGGACGTTCGGGCGGTCGTCCGGCATGACATCCCCACCCCACGGGGTGACAAAAGCCTGTTGTGCGTGCCACTGATACCCGTGAGACGCGTGGCGACCTCGGAGTCGGGTGCGGCCGTGGTCCCTCGCCGCGGCCGTGCTTCTCGTGCCGCGAAGTTTTATCCTCCTACCCGCGGAACGAGTGTCGAGTCCGCATCCCATGCAGCGCGACCCGAGTGCCCCCGACCGCGGTCCCCCCGAGTGCTGTGTCACCGGAGGTGAGGACAACGAGGCGACGCTGCCGCGAAACCCCTACCGCGAGACGTCGGTCACGACGGCCGACACGAAACGGATGGTCGAGGTCCCCGGTGGGAGCTTCGAGATGGGAACCGACGACGACGTCGGGTTCCCGGCGGACGGCGAGGGGCCGCGGCGGACGGTCGAACTCGACGCGTTCTACGTCGACCGCCATCAGGTGACCAACGCCGAGTTCCTCCAGTTCGTCCGGGACACCGGGTACACCACCGACGCCGAGCGGTTCGGCTGGTCGTTCGTCTTCCAGGATTCCGTCGGTCCGGAGCAGCGCGAGTACGTCCTCGACGTGGTCGACCCGGCGTCGTGGTGGTTCGCCGTGGAGGGCGCGAACTGGTTGCGACCGGAGGGACCGGGGTCGTCGGTCCTCGAGGACCGGTTGAAACACCCCGTCGTCCACGTCTCCTGGCGCGACGCCGTCGAGTACGCCGGGTGGGCGGGCAAGCGCCTCTCGACCGAGGCCGAGTGGGAGCGTGCGGCCCGAGGGGGCCTCGTCGGGAAGCGGTTCCCGTGGGGTGACGAACTCCACCCCGGCGGCGAGCACCGGTGCAACATCTGGCAGGGTTCGTTCCCGGACGAGAACACGGCCGAGGACGGCTACCGCGGGACCGCGCCGGTCGACGCGTTCCGGCAGAACGAGTTCGGGATGTGCAACGTCGCGGGGAACGTCTGGGAGTGGTGTGCCGACTGGTTCACCGCCGACCACCCGGAGGGCCCGCTCGCGAACCCGACCGGCCCCTCCGAGGGCGAGGGGAAGGTCATCCGCGGCGGGTCCTACCTCTGTCACGACTCGTACTGCAACCGCTACCGCGTCGCCGCGCGGAGTTCGACCGACCCGACGAGCACGACGGGCAACTGCGGGTTCAGGTGTGCGCTGGACGCCTGAGCCGTCGCGCGGGCCGGGCTGGGCCGGGTCCGCCACGGCGGCCGGTCGTCCGTTATCGGGGCTACACCAGCACCTCGACCTCGTAGCCGTGCTCCTCCAGGGTGGCGATGAGTTCGGCGACGTGGTCGTGACCCCGCGTCTCGAGGTCGAGTTCGACGTCCGCGGCGTTCAGCGCGACGTCCTTCGAGGTCCTGTCGTGCTGGATGGCGTAGATGTTCGCCCGCTTCTCGGCGAGTATCTCGATGAGCCGCTCGAGGGCCCCCGGGCGGTCCTTCAGGACGGTACGAATACGGAGGTAGCGCCCGCGTTCGATGAGTCCGCGCATGACCACCGTCGTCAGGACGTTGAGGTCGATGTTCCCCCCGCACATCGCCGCGACGACGACCTCGCCTTCGTCGTAGTCGAACTCGCGCTCGAGCACCGCGGCGAGCGAGACCGCGCCGGCCCCCTCGACGAGCGCCTTCGACCGCTCGAGGGCCGCGACGACCGCGCTGGCGATCGCCTCGTCGGGGACCGTCACCACCTCGTCGACCCGCTCGCGGATGACCTCGAACGTCCGTTCGCCGACGCTCCGGGTGGCGATCCCGTCGGCGATGGTGTCGACGCGGTCGAGTTCGACCCGCTCGCCCTTCGCGAGCGAGGGGACGACGCTCGAGGCCCCCTCGGCCTGCACGCCGACGACGCGGGCGTCCGTCTTCGCCTTCACCGCCGTGGCGATACCGGAGATGAGTCCGCCGCCCCCTATCGGAACGACCACCGTCTCGACGTCCGGGCAGTCCTCGAGTATCTCGAGGCCGATGGTCCCCTGCCCGGCCATGATGTCGGGATCGTCGAACGCGTGGACGTAGACCCGCCCCTCCTCGCGCTCGATCTCGTGGGCGCGGGCCGCGGCCGCATCGTAGTCCTCGCCGTGGAGGACCACGTTCGCCCCGTAGCCCTCCGTGGCCTTGACCTTCGAGATCGGGGCATACTCCGGCATGACCACCGTCGAGGAGACGCCAGCACGGGTCGCCGCGAGCGCCACACCCTGTGCGTGGTTGCCGGCCGAGGCCGTGACGACACCCGCTTCCCGTTCCGCATCGCTCAGCTGCTGGATCTTGTTCGACGCGCCGCGGATCTTGAACGCGCCGGTCCGCTGCATGTTCTCGAGCTTGAGGTACACCTCGGCGCCGGTCCGGTCCGAAAAGGTGTGTGAGTGGTCGAGGGGTGTGTGCCGCACGACCTCCCGGATGCGGTCGCGCGCCGCCTCGACGTCCGCCAGGGTTATCATGCGACCGGCGTTGCCGGCCACCGGGTTAATACCCAGGGGAAAGGGGCGTGTGCGTCCGTACGGAGACGCCGATAGAGTATAAACGCCGGGTTAGCGAGGTGAAAGTGAAAATGGCGGCTTGGAGTCGTTTGGAGCCGGATCCCGGCGTCCGTCCGCCGGGCGTCAGACGCTCCCGATCTGGCCCGGAGTCGGTCCCCGAGCGGTCCCCCGGGGATCCGGTGAGCTTCCCCGGGTCCGGTCGGTTCCCGTCTGCTCGGGTCAGTTCACCGGGATGTCCGTCCCGCCGCCCTCCTCGGGGGTCTGCTTCGGGAGCGTCACCGTGAGCACGCCGTTCTCGTGGGTCGCGGTCGTCCCCTCGGCGTCGACCGGTTCGGGGAGACGGACCGACCGGCTCACGTCCGACCGGCGGCGCTCGCGGCGGACGTAGTCGCTCGTCTCCGTCTCCTCGGCGGTCTCCCGCGAGGCCGAGAGTTCGAGCGTGTCGTCCCGGAGGTTCACCTCGATCTCGTCGCGGTCGAACCCCGGGAGGTCCGCCGTGACGACGAACGCGTCGCCCCGGTCCTCCACGTCGACGAGGACCGTCCCCGTCCCCATCCCTTCCGGTAGTCGTCCGGGCTGCATGCCCTCGAACTGCTCGCTCATCCGCTCGAACATCCGCTCTATCTCCTCGAACGGGTTGTCTCTCATACGCGGGAGAGTTGTACGTCACGGGACAAAACGTCGTCGGCGCTGCGACAGCCGCCCCAGTGCCTCTACTCGCGGCCGTGACGAGCGCGATCTACCCGTCGAGCGAATCATACGGCGGGGGATCGAGGGTCATCAGCCCTCCCGTACGTCTCCGGGTGACCGGAGCGTGCGTACAGAGGCCGTCCGTCGTCCCACGACTGGCCGGAACGGTCGAGGCGGAGAACCACCAGTCCCTGTACCGCGAGTGAGGGCCGAAGGCCCGAGCGAGCGGCCTTTTTCACCCATGTTTTTGCGGCGAGAGGCGCTCGGAGTGGTCAGCGCTATGTTTGAGCTTTCAGAGCGCGTAATGGAGAGTAATGGCGACAAGCCGTCGGATAGAAGTGGTGAAGCATTTGTCGGAAGATCAGCTAGATACGGCTATCGATAACGTCCA
>JBEPXB010000053.1:0-9625 GCA_041642135.1 Halobacteriales archaeon
GCCCCCTCTCGCCGGCCGACTGGGCGGCCACCGTCCAGCCCTTCTCCGACACGGACGCGGTGACGGTCTTCGAGCTCGGCGACCTCGTCCCGCTCGACGCGCCCGTCGAGAACGACCTGAACGGCGTCCGAGGGGCCTGGTATTGCACGGTCGAGGACCTCCGTGCGGCCGGAACGCTCTCCGAGCTCGCCGACCGCCCGCGGACCTGAGCGCGGGAGCGGTCCTCCCCCGGGGGCCTCGGTTACGTCGACCGTCCCCGGAAGCGGGGGTAGAGGCTTGTACCCCGACCGCCAATCCCTGCGCAGAATGAGCAAGGCCCAGTCGCTCCAGGAGCTCCTCGTGGAGGGGGAGGAGCTCACCATCGTCTGTCACAACAACCCCGATCCGGACTGCCTCGCGAGCGCCATCGCGTTGGGGCGGATCGCCGCCGCCGCGGGCATCGACGAGCGTCGCATCCTCTACAGCGGGACGGTCTCCCACCAGCAGAACCGGGCGTTCGTCAACCTCCTCGAGGTCGACCTCAGGCCGTTCGACGCCGACGCCGTCCGGAACCGCCCGGAGGGGTCGCTGCTCGCGTTCGTCGACCACTCGGTGCCGGGCGAGAACAACGAGGTACCCGAGGGGGTCCCCGTCGACGTCGTGATCGACCACCACCCGGCGGAGGCCATCGAGGCCCGGTTCGTCGACCACCGCGAGGAGGTCGGCGCGACGGCGACGATACTCACCGAGTACGTCCTGGAACTCGACGTGGCGCTCGACGCGACGCTCGCGACCGCGCTGCTGTTCGCCATCCGCCGGGAGACGCTCGGGTTCCTCCGCGGCACGACCCGCGCCGAGTACTCGGCCGCGAGCGACCTCCACGAGCACGCCGACCGCGACCTGCTCCGACGGCTCTCGACGCCGTCGGTCAGCGGGGTGACGGTCGACGCCATCGCCGACGCGATCGAGAACCGGTCCGTGCGCGGGTCGGTACTCATCACGCACGTCGGGCGGACGAGCGAACGCGACGCCATCCCGCAGGCCGCGGACTACCTCGCCACCCTGGAGGGGGTAGAGACGGCCGTGGTCTTCGGCATCGTCGAGGACGCCATCCAGATCAGCGCCCGGTCGACCGACTCGCGGCTCCACGCCGGCGAGATGCTCCGGCGAGCCTTCGGCGACGTCGGGAGCGCGGGCGGCCACCGCGAGATGGCCGGCGGGGAGATCCGGCTGGGGATCTTCGCCGACCAGGCTACCGCGGACACGGACCTCGTCTCCATCGTCGAACGCGTCGTCACGAACCGGCTCGTCGACGAACTCAACCTCGACGAACGGAAAGGAACCCGCGAGGAGGACCAGGTGGAGGAGTAGGCTGGTCGGTTCGACCGCTCGTCGTCCGTGCGGGCGCGGCGGCGATGGGGTCGGTCGCCCAGCTATCCGACCTCTGTCTCCGTCACGACCGACGAATCGTGGACCACCCGGACGCTCCCGGGCGTGCCGCCCTCGAACCGGACGGTCAGCCGGTAGTCGATGTCGGTGAGACACTGCGTGCAGGCGCCAGCGTCGTCCGGCCGGTACACTTCGACGACGACCGCCAGGGTGTCCGTCCCGGCGTCGTAGGTCGCCTCGCCGAGCCGGGCGGTCGCACAGCCATCCGAGCCGGTGGCGGTCCCCTCGATCCGTATCTCCGGCGCGTCGAGGGACGTGTGCGCGCCCCCCTCGCCGGTGCCGCACTCGCGACCGGTCACCCGAAACGTCCTGTCTACGATCCGTGGCGTCGCGGACGTCGGAGTGGCCGTGGCTGTCGGGGTGGGCGTCTCGGTCGGGGTGGGCGTCGACGTGACCGTCGGGGACCGCGTCGCCGTCTCCGTGTCGCCGGACCCCGTGCCGTCGTCGGTGGAGACACAGCCGGCGAGGCCGGCGAGGCCGGCGGCGGCGAGTCGGAGGGCGGTTCGGCGCTTCACGTCCACGACCAGCGGTTCCAGGCGGACGTAGCTTGCGGCCGAGACGGGAGTTCTTTGAGGGGGAGCCGCGAGCGTCAGTCCATGCATCCACGCGCGCAGGCGTTCACAGAGGCCGCCCGGGAGCGGTACGGCTTCGACCCCGACGTCCACCAGTTCGACTCCGGTACCCGGACTGCCGAGGCGGCCGCTCGGGCAGTCGGTTGCGACGTGGCACAGATCGCCAGCAGCCTCGCGTTCGACGCCGACGGCGACCTCGTCGTCGTCGTGACCTCGGGGGCGAACCGGGTGAGCGAATCGAAGCTCGCGGGCATCCTCGGAGTCCCGGAGGACGCGGTCGGGATGGCCGACGCCGACCGGATCAAGGCCGTGCTGGGGTGGTCGATCGGCGGCGTCCCGCCCATCTGTCACGACACGACGGTTCCGGTCTACATGGACGAGACGCTCCTCGAGTACGAGGAGGTGTGGGCGGCGGCCGGAACCCCCGAGGCGGTGTTCCCCGTCTCGCCCGGGCGGATACGCGACCTCGCGGACGCGACGCCGGTGGACGTCGCCGAATGAGCCGGTGACGGCGAACTCGCGCCGACCGACGGCGCCCGGTCCTCGGCGACACCCACCCGCCGGTCCCGAGGCGACGGGGCTTTAGTCCCGGACCCGGAACCCCCGACGAGACACGGATGGTCGATCTGACGACGCTGTTCGGGCCGGAGTGTGTCGCCGTCGCCGGCGCGACGGACCGCGAGGACTCGGTGGGCCGTGCGGTGATGCGGAACATGCTCGACACCTTCGAGGGTGAGGTGGTCCCGGTCAACCCCTCGCGCGAGGAACTGTTCGACCGCCGGTGCTACGACAGCGTCGGCGAGGTCGAAGGAGTGGACCTCGTCGTCGTCGCCGTCCCCCCCGACGCCGTCGCGGACGTGCTCCGCGACGCGGGCGAGGCGGGCGTCCGCGACGCCGTCGTCATCACGGCGGGGTTCGGCGAGGCCGGCGGCGAGGGCGCGACCCGGGAACGGGAACTGGCCGAGGTCGCCGCCGAATACGACATGAACGTCGTCGGACCGAACTCCGTGGGGATCATCTCGACGCCCGTCGGGATGAACGCCACCTTCGCACCCCTCGGAGCCGAACCGGGGAACGTCTCGTTCATGTCCCAGTCGGGGGCGTTCGTCACCGCCGTCCTCGACTGGGCGGCAGACCGCGACATCGGCTTCCGGGACATCGTCTCGCTGGGCAACAAGGCGGTGCTCGACGAGTCCGACTTCGTCGAGCACTGGGGCGCCGACCCGGAGACGGACGTCGTGCTGGGCTACCTCGAGGGGATCGAGGACGGCCGGGCGTTCATCGATACGGCACGGGAGGTGACCGACGAGACGCCCGTCGTGGTCGTCAAATCCGGACGGACGGAGGCCGGTGCCCACGCGGCGGCCTCTCACACCGGCGCCATCGCCGGGAGCGAGGCGGCCTACGAGGCCGGACTCGACCAGGCCGGCGTCCTCCGGGTCGAGGGCGTCCAGGAGCTGTTCGACTACGCGGCGATACTGGCCGGCCAGCCGGTTCCCGATTCGGACGGCGTGGCTATCGTCACGAACGCGGGCGGGCCGGGCGTGATGGCGACGGACGCGGTCGGCGACGCCGACCTCTCGCTGGCCGGGTTCGCCGACGGGACCGTCGACGCCCTGTCCGCGGCGCTCCCCGCGAACGCGAACGTCTACAACCCGATCGACGTCATCGGCGACGCGCCGGTCGAGCGGTTCATCGAGGCACTGGACATCGCGCTCTCCGACCCGAACGTCGGCTCGGCGGTCGTCATCGCCTGTCCCACCGCGACGTTCGCGTTCGAGGACCTCGCCGCCGCGGTCGTCGAGGTGGGCGAGGAGCACGGCAAGCCGCTCGCGGTGAGCCTGATGGGCGGGAGTTCGACCCGCGAGGCGGCGCGGACGCTCGACCGGGCGGGCGTGCCGACGTACTTCGACCCGGCGCGGGCGGTCCGGTCGCTCGACGCCCTCCTCGAGTACCGGGGGGTCCGCGAGACGGAGTACGCGGAACCCCGAGAGTTCGACGTCGACCGCGAACACGCCCGGGCGGTGCTGGCCGACGCCCGGCGCCGCGGGACCACCCGGCTCGGCGTCGAGGCGATGGGCCTGCTCGACGCCTACGGCATCCCCACACCCGAAGGCGAGGTCGTGACCTCGCCCGACGAGGCCGAGCGGGTCGCCGACCGTATCGGCGGCGACCGCGGGGAGGTGGTGATGAAAGTCGTCTCGCCGGACATCCTCCACAAGTCCGACATCGGCGGCGTGAAGGTCGGCGTCCCCCGCGAGGAGGTCCGCGACGCCTTCGAGGACCTGGTCACGCGGGCGCGGCGCTACCAGCCCGACGCCGACCTGCTGGGGGTGCAGGTCCAGGAACTGCTCGACACCTCGAACGGGGTGGAGACCATCGTCGGGACCAACCGCGACCCGCAGTTCGGGCCGCTCGTCCTGTTCGGCCTCGGCGGCGTCTTCGTCGAGGTGCTAGAGGACACCACCGTCCGGGTCGCGCCGGTGTCCGAGCCCGAGGCTCGCGAGATGATCGAGGGGATCCGCGCGACGCCGCTGTTGCGCGGCGCCCGCGGGCGAGACCCCGTCGACGAGGGGAGCGTCGTCGAGACCATCCAGCGGCTCTCACAGCTCGTCACCGACTTCCCGGCGATACTCGAACTCGACGTGAACCCGCTCGTCGCGACGCCCGAGGGCGTCACCGCCGTCGACGTCCGGCTGACCGTCGACCCCGAGGAACTGCCAGAGCCCGAAGCGGACCCCGAAACCGCCGACACCCCAGAGACACGACAATGAACGCGAAATCCCACCCGATACTCGTCACCTCGACCGGAGAGAGCACAGGCAAAACCGCCGTCGCGCTCGCGCTGGCGCTCGCGGCAAAGGATGACGGCCGCGACGTGGGGTTCATGAAGCCGAAGGGCACCCGACTGCAGTCCTCGGTCGGCAAGACGCTCGACGAGGACCCGATGCTGGCCCGGGAGCTACTCGACCTCGACGCGCCGATGCACGAGATGGAGCCGATCGTCTACTCGCCGACGTTCGTCCAGGAGGTCGTCCGCGGCCGCGAGGACGCCGCGAGCCTCCGGGAGACGGTCCGGGAGGCCTACGAGGGCCTCGCCGCCGAGCACGACCTGATGGTGATCGAGGGCGGCGGGCTCACGACCGGCGGTATCGTCGGCCTGACCGACGCGGACGTGGCGGACCTGCTCGACGCGACGGTTCTGCTCGTCGCCCCCTACGGGGAGCCGGGCGACGTCGACACGGTCGTCGACGCGGCCGACCGATTCGGCGACCGGCTCGGCGGGGTGCTGTTCAACGCCGTCGGCGACGCCGCCTACGACGACCTGACGACCGACGTGATCCCGTTCCTGGAGGGCCGGGGGATCCGCGTGTTCGGCGCGCTCCCGCGGGTCCAGGAGCTCGCGGGGATCACCGTCGCCGAACTGGCCGAGGAGATCGGCGCCGAATCGCTCACCTCGGCCGGGAACGGCGAGTTCGTCGAGCGGTTCGTCGTGGGCGCGATGGGCGCGAACGAGGCGCTCACCCAGTTCCGCCGGACCCGCGACGCCGTGATGGTGACCGGCGGCGACCGCGCGGAGATACAGACCGCCGCGCTCGAGGCGCCGGGGGTGCGGGCGCTCGTCCTCACGGGAGGATTCCGCCCACCCGGGACGGTCCTCGGTCGGGCGGAGGAGGCCGGCAAGCCCGTCCTGCTGGTGCAGCCGGATACGGCGACGGCCATCGAGCGCATCGAGTCGGTCATCCGCTCGGGCCGGGCGCGGAACCGCGAGACGATAGAGCGGATGGGCGACCTGTTGCGGGACTACGCCGACGTGGGCGCGATGCTGTCGCTCGGTGGGGAGGTCGACGCCGACGAGGAGTAGTCGCCGTCGGGCCCGGCGTTCGAATAGCTTGCCCCGTCTCGTCGGTTCACAGTGACCCGCGAGCCACTGCGAGCGATCCCGGGGTCCGCCCCCAACGTTGTTAGGTCACCCCGCTGAGAGAGGGACGATGCCAGCCGAAGCCGACCTCGGGAACGACGACCTCGCGGTGACGGTGGCCGACGACGGCCTCGTCGTCCGGGCGACCATCGACCGCGCGGAGAAGCGCAACGCGCTCAACGACGCCGTCCTCGACGGGCTCGCGGACGTTCTCGACTACGCCGACGGCTCGCCGACCAGGGTGGTCGTGCTACGCGGCGCGGGCGGAAACTTCTGTGCGGGCGGGGACCTCGAGTCGATGGCCGGGAGCTTCGGCCAGGGCGCCCAGGCGTTCCGGGAGGGGTTCGGCACCCTCGCGGGCCTGATGGAACGGATGGTCGACACCGGCGCGCTCGTCGTCGCCGGTGTCGAGGGGTACTGCCTCGCGGGCGGGATGGGGCTCGCGGCCTCGTGTGACATCATTCTCGCCAGCGAGGACGCCACCTTCGGCACCCCGGAGGTCGACATCGGTCTCCTCCCGGCACAGGCGATGGTCCCAATCATGCGGACGGTCAACGAGAAGCAGGGGCTCAAACTCCTGTTCACCGGCGAGCGCATCGACGCGGCACGGGCCGACGAGATCGGCTTCACGACCGAGGTCGTCCCGACCGAGGCGTTCGACGACGAACTCGACGACCTCGTGGACGACCTCGCGGCCTCCTCGCCGGTGATGATCGAGATGGGCAAGGACGCCTTCTACAACCAGCGCGAGATGGGGTTCCGCGAGGCGCTCGCGTACATGCGGGAGGTGATCGCACTGGTCGCGATGAGCGAGGAGACCGAGGCCGGCATCGAGGCGTTCCTGATGGACGAGAAACCGGACTGGAAGGGGCGATAGCGATGACGATGCTCGAACAGGAATCCACGAAGGGCAACGACCCCGAGAAGGTGGTGATCAGCGCGGCGCTCACGGGCGCGCTCACGACCCGCGACCAGTGCGAGCACATCCCATACACCCCCGAGGAGATCGCCGAGGACGCCGCGGCGGCCCGGGAGGCCGGCGCGAGCGTCGCGCACATCCACGCGCGGACCGGCGACGGCGCGCCGACGTTCGATACGGGTACCTACCGCGAGATCCACGAGGCGGTCCGCGAGCGGACCGACATCGTGGTCAACTTCTCGACCGGCGCCGTGGGCGAACCGGTCGAATCGCGGCTGGAGTACCTCCGGGCGGTCGAGCCCGAGATGGCGGCGCTGAACATGGGCTCGATGAACTACGCGAAGTACAGCGAGTCCCACGAGGAGTTCGTCTTCGACATGGTGTTCGAGAACCCGTTCTCGGAGATCCGCCAGTTCCTCGAGACGATGAACGAGCACGGAGTCGAGCCCGAACTGGAGTGTTTCGACACGGGCCACGTCGGCAACATCCGGCCGTTCCTGGATTCGGGCGAACTCGCCCACCCGATACACTTCTCGCTGATCATGGGCGTGCTCGGGGGCATCCCGGCGAGCGTGGAGAACCTCGCGCACCAGGTCCGGGGGCTCCCCGACGATTCGACGTGGCAGGTGATCGGCATTTCGCGGGATCAGTGGCAGCTCGTCGCCGCCGCGCTCGCGATGGGCGGGAACGTCCGCGTGGGCCTGGAGGACAACTTCTACCTCCCGGACGGGGAGATGGCGACGAACGCGGAACTCGTCTCGAAGGCGGCCGAACTCGCACGGGATGTCGGGCGCGAACCGGCGACGCCCGACGAGGCACGCGAGATACTCGACGTCGAGTGAGGACCGGTGGACGTCGGGGGCGAGCCACCGTCCGCCGGACCGGTAGCTGTCGGGCGGGTGTGCCGAAAGAACCTGGCGGTACTGGCGGTGGATGCCCCTCGCGTCCGTGCTCAGAACGCGTCGGTGACGACGTCGATATCCGCGTGGAGGCCCTCGCGGACGGCGGAGTGTACGTGGCAGATGTCGTCCCCGGTCTCGACCATGGCCGCGGCGAGCTCGTCGTCGAGGTCGGCCTCGACGTACAGCGTGAAGACGATGTCCGTGAGGTCGTCGTCCTCGTCGAGGTCTGCCTCGGCCTCGATCTCCAGACGACCGACGTCGACCTCGTGGATCCGCTGGCCGCCGGCGCGGAACGCGGCGGTGTAACAGGACGCGTACGCCGCGACGAGCGTCTCGTTGGGGGTCGGACCGTCCTCGCCGGTCGAGTCGATGCTGAGTTCGAAGTCGCCGACGCGGGTAGACGCGAAGTACTCCTCCTCGTTGACGGTGTGAGATTCGATGTCTGCCATAGCGGCCGGCGGTTCAAACGCCTCCGACAAAAAGGTGCCCAGGTCGCGCGGACCGGCGTCCCGTCGAGGGGCTACTCGCTCAAGGTGAACGACTCGTCTCCCTCGAGGACGACCACCTCCGCGTCGTTCCCGGTGGCCTTGACCTCCCGGACGAACTCGTCGGTGTCGATCTCGATGGGCGGGAACGAGTCGTAGTGCATCGGGAAGGCGTAGTCCACGTCCAGCCAGTCGACGGCGATGGCGGCCTGGGCCGGGCCCATGGTGTAGTGGTCACCGACCGGGAGCGCCGCGGCGTCGGGTTCGAGGAACGGGCCGATGACGTCGCGCATCTCGGTCATCAGGCCGGTGTCGCCCGCGTGGTAGAACGTCGTCGCCTCGGGGTCGGATTCCTGGGTCGGCTTCGAGTCCGAGATGATGAACCCGGCCGGGACGCCGACGTCGTACTCGTAGCCCGTGTTGAGCCCGTTGGTGTGCATGGCCTGATGCATCGTGACGAACGCGTCGCCGCACTCGACGGTCCCGCCGATGTTCATGCCGATGGCGTCCTCGAAGCCGTGCTCGTCGGCCATGTAGGCCGTGATCTCGGGTGTCGAGACGAGCGTGGCGTCCGGGAACGCCGGGGCGTGAGCGATGTGGTCGGCGTGTCCGTGCGTGAGGAGGACGTAGTCGGGCGACTCGACGTCCTCGGGGTCGAGCGACGTCTTCGGGTTGTCGAAGAACGGGTCGACCAGCAGGTGGGTATCGCCGACGACGACGCGCCAGGTCGAGTGGCCGTGCCAGGTCAGTTCCATAACGTCGGGACGTTCTCGCGCGCGGGACTTAACGGTTCAGGGACCACCCGGTTCAGGGACCACCCCCCGGACCGGGGCCGGCGCGCCACCGACATATATAAGAACCTTACCGGTCCCTCACACCTCACTTACCGAACGTAACCTGTATTCGGAGAGTTCACGTCGATTCCGGCATATGTAGCCTCTAGACGGCCTCGAACGAGCGGATCTCGAGAGTCCTTGCCACGAAAGGTTTAAATACTTTTCTCCCTTACTGAGGGTAAGGAGCAGCCCCGGGATTCTTCGGCGTTCGGTCCCCGCCCGAGGGGCGCTTCTCGCACCCACCATGAGCGAAACCACCATCAGAACCTACGAACGAGAGGAGCAGGAGACCGAGGGCGTATCGCCCGAGGACGAACTGGTCTGTCCGGAGTGCGGCGGCCGCCTCGAGTCCGACACCGAGCACGGCGAGGTCGTCTGTGGCGACTGCGGCCTCGTCGTCGAGGAGGACGAGATCGACCGCGGGCCCGAGTGGCGCGCGTTCGACGCCAGCGAACGCGACTCGAAGTCCCGGGTCGGCGCGCCGACGACGAACATGATGCACGACAAGGGGCTGTCGACGAACATCGGCTGGCAGGACAAGGACGCCTACGGCCGCCAGCT
>JBEPXB010000054.1:0-9351 GCA_041642135.1 Halobacteriales archaeon
GCGCCGAACGTGCGGTCGAGTCGGGCGAGATACTGGGACCGCTCCACGGCGTCCCCGTCGCGATCAAGGACCTCGACGACGTCGCGGGCGTGCGGACCACCTCGGGCTCGCTCCTGTTCGAGGATCGGGTCGCCGAGGAGAACTCCCCGTTCGTCGACCGCCTGCTCGACGCTGGCGCCATCGTCGTCGGGAAGACGAACACGCCGGAGTTCGGTCTCGGGTGTACGACCGACAACCGCGTCGCCGGTCCGACGGGGACGCCGTTCGACCCCGACCGCGTCTCGGGGGGATCCTCGGGCGGCGCGGGCGCGGCGCTCGGCGACGGACTCGTCCCGCTGGCGCAGGGGTCGGACACCGGCGGCTCCATCCGGACGCCCGCCTCGTTCTGCGGGGTCTACGGCCTCAAGCCCACGTTCGGCCGCGTGCCCCGGGTCGACCGTCGCAACGCGTTCGGCGACCACACCCCGTTCAGTCACACCGGGCCGATGGCACGAACGGTGGAGGACGCCGCGCTCATGCTCGATGTCATGGCGGGGCCCCACCCGCTCGACCCGTTCTCGCTGCCCGAACCCGCGGTCGACTACGTGGCGGCGACCCGTCGGCCGGTCGATGACCTCTCGATCGCCTACAGTCCGGACCTCGGGATCTACCCGATCGACCCGGCGGTCCGCGAGGTCCTCGACGGCGCCGTCCTCGCGTTCGAGGCGGCCGGCGCGACCGTCGAGCGGGTCGACCCCGATCCGGAGCTGACCCACGAGAACGTCCTCGACGCCTACTACACGTTCGCGACCGTGCTGTGGGAGTCGCTGTTCGACGCGCTCGAGGAGGAGGGTGACCTCGACCCGCGGGGCGCGGACCGGGACCGCCTGGCAGAGAGCACCGTCGAGACCATCCTCGAGGCCGAGACGGTGAGCACCCGCGAGTACAAGGCTGCCGACCGGACCCGGACGCGCGTGCTCGAACTGATAGCGGGGGTCCTCGAGGAGTACGACCTGCTCGCCACGCCGACGCTCGCGGTCCCGCCGTTCGAGATCGGCGACCTTCCCACCGAGGTCGACGGCCAGCCCGTCGAACCGCGCCGCGGGTGGCTCCTCACCCAGCCGTTCAACATGACCGGCCAGCCGGCCGCGTCGATACCCGCGGGACTGACCGACGAGGGGCTCCCGGTCGGGCTCCAGCTCGTCGGGCCCCGGCTGGCCGACGACGACGTGCTCGCCGCGAGCGCCGCTTTCGAGCGCGTCCGACCGTGGCGCGAGCACTACCCGTACTGATCGGGGGTCGCCTCCACCACCACAGCGGAGGCCGGTTCGTGCGTTCGGGGACCCGACCGCTCGACGATAACCGGGGTGAGGTTCATGTATGGTAGCGGGGAGGTGTACGTATGCGACACGAGGTCCGACACCGGCCGTCGTACGCACTGCTCGACGTCTCGCTCGAGGCGGGCGAGGCCGTCACCGCCGAGGCGGGGGCGATGGTGAGCCACACCGACGGCGTCGAGATGGAGACCGACCGAGGCGGCGGCGGCCTGCTCTCCTCGGTCAAGAGTTCGGTGCTCGGGGGCGAGTCCTTCTTCCGGAACACGTTCACCGCGCCCGAGGGCGGGTCGGTGACGCTCGCCCCGCCGCTCCCCGGCGACGTCGTCCACCACGAACTCGACGACGAGACGCTGTACGTCCAGTCGGGCGCGTTCCTCGCCGCCGAGCGCGGCATCGACCTCGACACGGAGTTCGGCGGGACGAAGTCGTTCTTCGGCGGCGAGGGGCTGTTCCTGCTGTCGCTGACCGGGACCGGCCCGGCGTTCTTCGCCAGCTACGGCGCCGTCGAACCGGTCGAACTGGACGACGGCGAGCGCCACGTCGTCGACACCGGCCACGTCGTCGCGTTCACCGAGGACACGTCCTGGGACGTCAAGCGGGTCGGCGGGCTCAAGTCCTCACTGCTGTCCGGGGAGGGGCTGGTCTGCGAGTTCGGCGGCCCCGGCACCGTCTGGCTCCAGACCCGCAGCCAGGACGCGTTCCTCTCGTGGCTGATCCCGCAGATACCGACACGGGAGGAGTAGGGAGACTCGACCGAAGGGAGAGTCTCCGACATCCGAGCGGTGAGCGCAGCGACCCGCGAGCAGCGTGGCCGTGACGAGCCGTCGGACCGGCGCGTTCCGCGGCGAGCCACGTCGGATACCGCCACCGTCGACGGTCCGTCGACCGCACCGAATATGACCTCGGCGGCACACGCGAGAACCGATGACCGCACGCCGGGACGAGGGGACCACCGTCGACACTCGGTCGTGGCTGGCGTTCGAGGTGGAACTGTTCCGGTACGACCCGCTGGAGTGGGTGGTCCTGACCGGCGACCGTCGGCTGGTGAGCCTGCTCGGCCTGGCCCCGCTCGCGATCGTCTTGTCGCTGCTGGTGGCCTCGGGGCTGGCGCCGCTCCGCAAGGAGACGCCGGTGCTCTTCCTGCTGTTCGCGCTCATCGGCGCCAACTTCACGCTCATCGCCATCGTCACCTCGCTCAGCCAGTTCGTCCTCGGCCGCCGGCTGGAGTCGCCGGGCGAGATCCGGGCGAAGACCCGCGAGACCATCTCCTATCGGGAGGACGTCGCGAACACGATCGGCCGGAGCCTCATGCCGGTCAAGCCGGACGCGTTCTTCCTGGTGCTCTACCGGAGCGTGGGGGAGGAGCTCGACGAGCTCGAGGCGGGCTCCGCCGAGGGGCGGACGAGACGGGCACGGGAGGAGCTCGCGGAGCTCGTCTCCGGGCTGCAGACACACACGGGTTACGTGGTCGACCTCCTCGAGCGACCGGAGAGCGGGCTCAAACACGCGCTGTTCACGTCGTTGACCGCCGACTACGAACACGCCGTCCACCGGGCGTGGTACCTCCGGACCGAGCACGCCGACGAGTTCACTGACCGGGTGGGCGAACCGCTCGGCCGGCTGACCGAGACGCTGAAGCACATCGAGGTCGCGAGCCGGATGTTCCGGACGGTCTTCATCGAGGCCGAGGTGTCCGAGCTCTCGCGGTACCTGCTGTACGTCGGGCTGCCGGTCCAGCTCGCGGCCGTCGCGGTGATGCTGCTCTACACGGCGCCGGGCTCCGCACCGCCCCTCCCGCTCGGGGTCCTGTACGTGCTCGTCCCAGCGGTCCTGACCGGGGGGTTCGTCCCGTTTCTCGTCCTGGCCTCCTACGTCGTCCGGCTCACCGTCGTCGCCCGGCGGACGGCCGACACCTTCCCGTTCAGCTCACAGTTGCGGTCCACGGTCGCGCTGGACGAGACGTTCTCCCGCGACCGCTGAGGAGCGAAGCGAGGCCGACCGAAGGGAGGTCTCGATGGCGAACGGTGAGCGGAACGAACCGTGAGCCGAAGCGAGTCGGCCCGAGCAGGACTCCTGCCGAGCGGTGAACGCAGCGACCCACGGGGAGCAGGGTCGCGGCTCCGGGGTCGCGGTCTTCGCGTTTCCGGGGGCGCTCCGTCCGTTGCGTATCTGCCCGGGCGTCGCCCCCAGAACGGCCAACAGGCTTATTACCTCGGGCGGGTGGTTTACAGGCAAGGCTGTAGGGTTTTCGCCGGCTCCGTTAGCCTCCGGCTCCGGACCTAATCGTTTAGGCCCCTCCGTTATCAGTCCTCACCCCTTACTCACGGGTGCAGCATGGCACAACCAGCATCAGGCTTGGAGACGATCGCACTGGGCATTGGCACGCTCGGCATGGCCCTGGGCACCATCGCGTTCATCGCGATGGGCGCAGGTGAGACGAACGAGCGGAAACAGGAGTTCTACATCGTCACGATCTTCATCGCGGCGATCGCGGCGGTGTCGTACTTCTCGATGTTCATGGGGTACGGCGTCATCGACGTCGCGGTGGGTGGCGAGAGCCTGAAGATCTACTGGGCTCGCTACGCCGACTGGCTGTTCACGACCCCGCTGCTCCTGCTCGACCTGGGGCTGCTCGCGGGGGCCGACCGCAACACCATCATGACCCTCATCGGGCTCGACGTCGGGATGATCCTCACGGGTCTCGTCGGCGCGCTGGCCACCGAGGGTGCCGCGATGCGCATCGCCTGGTGGGGCATCTCCTGTGGGTTCTTCGTCGTCCTGCTCTACTTCCTGGTCGGCAGCCTGAGCCAGCAGGCCGCCCAGAAGTCCGGCGAGGTGGCGGCGCTGTTCAGCACGTTGCGCAACCTGGTGATCGTGCTCTGGACGGCCTACCCGATCGTCTGGATCATCGGCACCGAGGGGACCATCGGCCTCATCCCGCTCGGCGTGGAGACGGCCGCGTTCATGGTGCTCGACCTGTCGGCGAAGGTCGGGTTCGGGTTCATCCTGCTCCGTAGCCGGAGCGTCCTCGACGAGGTCTCCCAGTCCGCGGGCGCGATGGCCGACTGACGGGAGAGCCCGTCCCATCCCGACCTCGACCGATCGGGCGGCCGACCACGCGACTCCCGTCACGCGTATCCTGACGGGTTCAAGAGTCCGCCGGACGTCCCTCCGGCGGTCGCTCACTGGATGACACTGACCTACCTGCAGTTCCACCTGTTGTTCCTCGCCCCGCCGCTGCTCGTGCTGGCGGCCGCGACGCGCCGCCGCTCGCGGGCGTCCGCGTCGGTCCCCCTCGAGCGCGCCCGGGTGTGGGGGTACGACGCGCGAGCCGTCGGCATCGCGCTGATGGCGACCGCCGCGTTCGTCTACACCACCCCGTGGGACAACTACCTCATCTCGGTCGGCGCCTGGGGGTACGGCGACGGCACGGTCCTGTTCCGGGTAGGGTACATCCCCTTCGGGGAGTACCTGTTCTTCGTCGTCCAGCCGGTCCTGACGGCGTTCTGGCTCTACCGGCTACCGATGGACGTCGGCCCGCTCGAGATCACGCCCGCACAGCGTGCCCTCGGCGTGGGGCTCGGGGGCGTCCTCTCGCTGTCGGGGTGGTGGCTCGCCTCGACCGACGCGGGGTTCTACCTCGGGACGCTGTTCGTGTGGGCCGGGCCCGTCCTCGCGCTCCAGTGGGGGTTCGGCTGGACGTACCTCGCGGAACGGTGGCGGACGGTCCTCGCGGGCGTGGGGGTTCCCACGCTCTACCTCTGGGTCGTCGACCGCTTCGCCATCGGCAACGGGATCTGGTTCCTCTCCGACCGGTACACGACCGGCCTCGGGGTGCCGCTCCTCGGCCTGCCGATCGAGGAGGCCGCGTTCTTCCTCCTGACCAACCTTTTCGTCGTCCAGGGGCTCGTCCTCTGGGAGTGGGTGGTCCGGCGATGGATGTAGCCACGGCCGGTCACGGCCGGGCCCGCGAGACCCTCCGGGCGGTAGCCGTCCGGCCCGCGTGGGCCGTCCACGCCGCGCTCGTCGTCCCGTTCCTGTTCGGGGTCTCCGTCCCCCTCGAAGTCCAGTACGTCCCGCTCGCGGCGTCGGTCGCCGTCCTCGGTCTCCCCCACGGGGCCGTCGACCACCTCGCGCTCGAGCGCTCGCGCGGTCAGTCACCCACGTACCGCGGCATGCTCCTCGTCGGTGGGCTCTACGCGCTCCTCGGTGGGGCGTACCTCGCGCTGTGGTACCTCGCTCCCGTCGCCTCGTTCGTCCTCTTCATCGCCGTTACGTGGGTCCACTGGGGTCAGGGCGACGTATACGCGCTGGTGGCCGTCGAGGGCGTCGACCACCTCCGGACCCGCGGCCAGCGCGCGCTCGCGGCCGCCGTCCGCGGCGGCCTCCCGATGCTCGTCCCGCTGCTCTCGTCCCCCGGACAGTACCGCGAGGTAGCCGCGCTCCTCGTCGGGCGGTTCGGCGTCACGGCCGCCGACCTCGCACCCCTCTTCGGGCTGGGGGCGCGCCTCGCACTCGGGGTCGGATTCGTCGCGCTCACGCTCCTCGCGCTCGCGCTCGGGGCCACCCGGACCGGACTCGCCGATCCGGGCTGGCGCACCGACGCGCTGGAGACCGGGCTGCTGTGGGCGTTCTTCCTCGCCGTCCCCCCGGTGCTCGCCATCGGCGTCTACTTCTGCCTGTGGCATTCGGTCCGACACATCGCCCGCCTCGCGCTCGTCGACCCCCGTGCGGCCGCCGCGCTCTCCCGCGGCGCCTGGCGGCCGGCGCTCGCCCGGTTCGCCCGCGACGCCGCGCCGCTCACCGCCGTCTCGGTCGCCTTCCTCGGCGGGTTCTACCTCCTCGTCCCGGTCCGGCCGACGGACCTCCCCGAGACCGTCGGGCTCTACCTGATCCTGATCGCGGTTCTCACGCTCCCGCACGTGGTCGTCGTCTCGCTGATGGACCGCGCGGAGGGTGTCTGGACGGTCGGCGGCTGATCCCCGGCTTCAGTTCTCCTCTACCTCGAGCGCGGCGCCGTTGATGCAGAAGCGCTTGCCGGTCGGCTCCGGGCCGTCCTCGAAGACGTGGCCGAGGTGGCCGCCGCAGTTCGCACACAGGACCTCCGTCCGAACCATCCCGTGTGAGGTGTCGCGCTCGAACTCGACGGCACCCTCCTTCGCGTCGTAGAAGGAGGGCCAGCCGGTGTTCGAGCCGAACTTCGTGTCCGAGTCGAACAGTTCGGTACCGCAGCCCGCACAGGTGAACGTCCCGTCGCCGTCGTAGTCGATGAGTTCCGAGGAGAACCGGGGTTCGGTCCCCTTCTCCCGGAGGACCCGGTACTCCTCGTCGGTCAGCAGTTCGCGCCACTCCTCGTCGGTCTCGGGCATCTCGCGCGGTTCCTGGCTCATGGGTGGATGTAGGCTCCGCAGGTTCTTGTCCCTTCGCCCGGCGGAACGTGAGGTTCGGGGACTAGCGAACACGAGCGGTCGGCGCACACCCGAACACGATCCCGGAGGCATATCGGGAGGCGACCACACTCCGACGGAACCGTTATGCGCTACGACAGCGGCCGGTCGAACATGACGCCGGACGCGACCGACGACGCGACGTTCTACGCCGTGCTGGCCCTCCTGTTCGCGCACGAACTCGACGCCGTCGACCGCCGCGAGTGACGGCTCCTCCCGATACTGCGCTCGCTCCCCGACGGACTCGCCGGCCGGCTGTTCGTCGTCCTCCACGTCCCGCTGTTCCTCGTCCTGTTCCGGCTCGCGACCCACCCGTCGCCGCGGGTCCGCCGCCGGTTTCGACTCGTCCTCGACGCCTTCGCGGTGGCCCACGCCGGCCTCCACCGCCGGTTCCGCGGTCACCCCGAGTACGAGTTCGAGGGAACGACCTCACGGGCGCTGATCCGCGGCGCGGCGCTGGCGGGGCTCGTCCACCTGCTCCTCTCGAGGCGAGCGCGACGGGCGACCTGAGACTCGTCGTGCCGGGTCGCCGCCGGTGTACCGGCCGCCGGCAGGCACGGGTCGGGTCCGTCGGTCCCCCGGAACCGACCGCACCGACATCGTCAAGGGGCGTCCCGCTCTCCCCCGAGCCATGCGCAGCGAGGAGGAGATCCGCGAGCGGATCGCCCGGCTCGAGGCGGAGTACGACGACCACGACCCGCCCTCCTCCGCGCTCGAGGAGGAGGCCGAGGTGGCGATCCTCCGGGCCATCGAGGAGCTCGAGTGGGTCCTCGGGGAGTACGACGCCGAATCGGGGTTCACGACGTAGCCCCGGACGATCGGGGTTCACGACGTGGGTCCGAACGCCGGTCGGCTCCGGTCCGGGTCCGCGCCGACGGGGGTTTCAAGAGCGTCCGGTCCGTACCCCCGGGTATGCTCGACGGGACCACGTACGGGCTGCTGGGGGTGCTCGTGCTGCTGCACCTCGTCACGCTGGCGTACGCCTACCGCCGGCGGGCGAGCGGTGCCGGCGGCGCCGACCGGGGGACCGACGGGGAGGTCTCGGTGCCCGCCCGTCCCGTCCCGGGTGAGTTCGAAGCCGACACCGAGACCGTCCCGTGCGAGACCTGCGGGACGGAGAACGCCGCCGAGTACGCCTTCTGTCGGGCGTGCGTGAGTGAACTCCCGACGCGGACGCCGACGGTCGACGGGGGCGCGGGGACGTTCCGCAGCGGATCGGCGTAGCTCCCGAGGAGGGGAGCGCGGATCGGCGGCGGGCACGTGCCGGAGGACTGGAACGCCCGTGTCGAGTGCCGACGCGAGCCATCGCTTAAGCCGGGCCGCGTCCAGTCGGCGCACATGCCGGAGCTCAGCGTCACCGAGGAACAACTGGAGCGGTTCGAGGCCCTGCGGACGGAACTCGAGGCCGCGTTCGTCGACGGCTACGGGCACGTCAGGCGGCGCGACGCGGTCGACTACCTGCTCGACACGTACACGCCCCCCGTCGAGGAGCGGGTCCGGTCGACGCTCGACCGGGAGGTGCGGGACGACGAGGGGAGCATCGACTACCCGGCTCTCCAGTCGATCGCGAGGAACACGGAGGGCGTGAAGGGCTCCGGGATGACGGCCGAGGAGATGTACGCGGCGGTCCTGGAGGCGAAGGTACGGGAACTCGAGGACGGCGAGGCGATCGGGATCAGGGTCGGTGCCCGGGGTCGGACGGGCACGGACACCGACGACGGTGACGCGGTCGATGCCAGTCCCGGGGACTCTGACGGCTCCGAAGGGGTCGACGGGACTGGTGAGGCCGACGGGGCCGGCGAGGTCGACGCACCCCGGAGCGACGACACGGCGGAGACGGGTGCTCCCGACGCGTCCGAGCCCGCCGGGGCCGCCGCCACCGACGACGGCGAGGGGTCCGGGTCGGCCGCGTCCGGTCCCGCGTCGTCGAACGGCGGCGGTGGCTCGCAGTTGCAGGCGATGATGAACCTGCTCGAGACCCACGAGGACAAGTGGCGGAAGGCCGCGAGCGGCGACGCTCCCTACGAGGTGGACCTGCCCGACGGCGGGACCGAGGCCGCCCGGACGAAGGACGACGTGAAGCGGATACTGTTCACGAACTACTGACCCGACCGGGACTGACCGGTCGGCACGGATCCAGTTCAGTTCATCCGCATCCCGCCGTTCACGTCCAGTACCGTACCGGTCACGTAGTTCGACATATCCGAGGCGAGGTAGACGACCCCCTCGGCGATGTCCTCCGGCTGGCCGAGGCGGTTCAGCGGCGCCATGTCCGGGCGGTAGTCCTCGTCCTCGGTCATCGGGGTGACGATGGGACCGGGCGCGACGGCGTTGACGTACACCCCGTGTTCGGCGGCGTTCTTCCCGAGCCACCGGACGAGCCCGTGGATCCCGGCCTTCGAGGAGGCGTAGCCCGCGTCGGAGATGACCCCGCCCACGCGCCCGGAGACGGAGCTCACGCAGACGACCTTCCCGTAGCCCCGCTCGACCATGTGGTCGTAGAACGCCTGGCTCACGAGGAACGTCCCGGTGAGGTTGATCCCGATGACGCGGTTCCACTGCTCCAGGGTCATCTCCGAGAAGTCGTA
>JBEPXB010000055.1:0-9276 GCA_041642135.1 Halobacteriales archaeon
CGACGCTCTTCCGATCTGGCGCCGCCGTCGGCGCTCTCGGTGACGATGACCGTCCAGCCGTGTTCCTCGGCGATCTTCTCGACGATGGCGAGGCCGAAGCCCGTTCCCTCGCTCGAGGTCGAGAACCCGGGCTCGAAGACGGTCTCACGGTCGCCTTCCGGGATGCCCTCGCCGTCGTCCTCGACGTAGAACCCGATACCGGTGTCGAGTTCGCCGAGGGCGACGGTCACGGCGTCGCCGCCGTGCTCCGCCGCGTTGCACACGAGGTTCCCGAGCAGCTGTCGGAGCCGTCCGGGGTCCGCCAGCACGGCGCGGTCCGTCGCGGCGACGAGCGTCACCTCCTCGGACTCGATCCCTTCGCGGCACGACCGGAGGACCTCGCGCAGTTCCGCGGGCTCGGCGTCGAGAGCCGTGTCGCCCTCCCGGGCCAGCAGCAGGACGTTCTCGATCAGCGTCTCCATCCGGTCGAGCGACCGGTCGACAGCCTCGAGGTGCGGGTCGTCGCGCCCCTCGCGGGCGAACTCGAGCTGTCCCTGGGCGACGTTCAGGGGGTTCCGGAGGTCGTGGGAGACGACGCCGGCGAACTGGTCGAGTCGCTCGTTCTGTCGCTCGAGTTCGTCGTGTTTGCGGCGGAGTTCGGCCTCGTGCTCGGTCGCCTCGAGCGCCGCCTCGGCCGCCGTCACCAGGATGCGGGCGAGGAAGACGTCCGTCTCGTCGAGCGCCTCGACCTCCGTCTCGCCCACCGAGAGGGTTCCGTACTCGCCCACGGGGAGGATCATCAGGCTCCGGAGCCCGGTGCCCTTGTCGACCGCGGAGTCCACCTCCAGGATGTCGTCGTACACCCGGGTCTCGCCGGCCTCGAACGTCCGCCAGTTGAGGCTCCCGCCCCCGGGTCCGAACACGGGCCGGTCCTCGAACACCTCCCCGACGGAGTCGCTGGCCACGATCGGGACGAGCCCGCCGGCCGCCGCGTCGTAGAACCGGACCATCACGATGGTGAACCCCAGTATGTCGTCGGCCGCGTCGACGACGGCGTCCGCGATCGCCTCGTCGGTCTCGGCGTGGATCAGCTCGCGGGTCGCCTCGTGGAGGCGTTCGAGCCGTAGCTCCCGCGACCGCCGCTCGGTGACGTTCTGCGAGACCGCCATCCCCTCCGAGACCGTCCCGTCGTCGTCCGGGATCGGCACCGTGTGGATGCGGTAGCGCTCGCCCGTGTAGGACTGCTCGAAGACGTGCTCCTCGCCCGCGAGCGCCTTCCGGTAGTACTCGACGAGTTCGTCGGCGATATCGTCCGGGAAGTGCTCGTGTGGGAGCGTCCCGTGGAGATCCACCGGTGAGAGACCGACCGCCTCCAGCTCGGCCCCGCTCGCGAGGGTATACCGGCAGTCCTCGTCGAACAGGAAGACGCCCCCGTCGGGGAAGTTCTCGACCAGCGTCCGGTAGCGTCGCTCGCTCCGACGGAGCCGTTCGCGGGCCTCGTGTTCCTCCGTGACGTCCCGGAACAGCGAGAACACCGAGACGACCTCGCCGTCACCGTCGGTCACGACCCGGTTGTGCCACTCGCAGACGATCCGCTCGCCGTCCTTCCGGACGTTCTCGTTGAGGCTGTGGTAGCCGCCCTCCTCCTCCAGGAGCTCCCGCTCGACCGCGGCGACGTGCCGGTGGTACTCCTCCGGGACGAACGGTTTCCAGGTCCCGCCCACGAGTTCGTCGGCGTCGTACCCGAGTATCTCCTCGGCAGCCCCGTTGACCGTGGCGATCGTGAACGACTCGTCGTAGCCGACGACGCCCAGCGGCGACTGCTCTATGAATAGCGAGAGCCGACGCCGGTTCTCCTCCAGGTCCTGCTGTGACCGGTAGTGTCCCACGGCGTTCTCGATCCGGTTCGCCAGTATCGTGTACTGGTCGGTGCTGGAGCCCTTCTGCAGGTAGTCGGTGACCCCCGCCGAGATGGCGGCGCTGGCCACCTCCTCGCTCCCCTTTCCCGTGAACAGCACGAACGGGAGGTCGCCGTAGCGGTCCCGGACGGCCTCCAGGAACTCGACGCCGGACCGGCCGGGCATGTCGTAGTCGCTGACGACGCAGTCGAACGCCCCGGCCTCGAGACATGCCAGCCCCGCCTCGGCGTTCGGCGCCGTCTCGACGGTGAGCCCGTCCAGCTCCCGCTCGAGGAAGACGGCGGCCGTCTCCGGGAAGTCGGGTTCGTCGTCGACGTGGAGGAGACGGATCGGCTCACCCATCGTCCTCGAATGGTCGATACGCTACTTATCTGTTCGTCCCTTTTCAGGACCTGTTCGGGGCGGCCGCCCGACTCGTGTGGACGGGGCGGTCGCCGACCGTCGGGCGTGGTCCCGGTACCCGCCGGAGCGATGGTTTCCGACCGGGTGCGGCCGATCTCCGCAAGCGGACCCCCGAATCGGCTCGCGTGGGAACGGTCGGTGACGACCACCGACAGAGGACGACCGAAAACCGGTGGAGGGTCCTCGGGACGCTCGACGCGGCGGCGCTCGACACGGGTATCGGGGCCGTCTCGGCTCCTCGACCGACCCCGCCGGATACGACGACGCGGGCGCCACGGCCCGCGACATGCTTAACAATGTTAGGTGGCATAAGGGTAGACTTTAACACCGGGGAGCACCGAGGCGAACGCATGAGTGCCAACGACCCGGTCGTCGTGCAGGCGTACCGAACCCCGTTCGGCAAGGAGGACGGCGCGTTCGCGGACGTGCGGAGCGAGGACCTCTCGATCCCCCTGGTGAACGAGATGCTGGCCGAGACGGGCCTCGCGGGCGAACAGGTCGACGACCTGATGTGGGGCTGTGCCCAGCAGCGCGGCGAGCAGGGCAACAACGTGGCGCGGGTCATCGCGCTGCTGTCGGACCTCGGCGAGAAGGTCCCGGCGACGACGATCAACCGCTGGTGTGCCTCCTCGGCCCAGTCGGTCATCTCGGCGAGCGACGCGATACGGGCCGGCCAGCGCGACTGCATCGTCGCCGGCGGCGTCGAGAACATGTCCCGGACGAAGATGGGCGAAAACAATCAGATACACCCGCGGATGAACGAGGACTACAACCTCGCGGCGCTCTCGATGGGAATGACCGCCGAGGAGGTCGCAGAGCGCTACGACGTCTCCCGGGAGGACCAGGACGACTACGCCTACCGGAGCCACCAGCGGGCCAGCGAGGCCACCCGCTCCGGTCGGTTCGACGACGAGATAATCCCCGTCGACAACGGCGAGGAGGTGGTCGAGGAGGACGAGGGCATCCGCCACGACGTCGACCGCGAGAAGATGGCCGAACTCCCGACCGTCTTCAAGTCCGACGGGACGGTCACGCCGGGCAACGCCTCGCAGATCACCGACGGCGCCGCCGCGCTGATGGTGACCTCCCGGGCGTTCGCCGAGGACCACGGCCTCGACGTGCTCGCGGAGGTCGGGAACAACGCCGTCGCCGGCGTCGAACCCGAGGTCATGGGCATCGGTCCCATCCCCGCCTCGAACCAGCTGTTCGAACGCTCGGGGACTACCGCCGAGGACTACGACCTCGTCGAACTGAACGAGGCGTTCGCCTCGCAGTGTCTCTACTGCCAGCGCGAACTCGGCTTCGACGACGAGATCTACAACGTGAACGGCGGGGCCATCGCGCTCGGCCACCCGCTCGGCGCCTCGGGCGCCCGCCTGCCCGTGACGCTCATCCACGAGATGCGAAAGCGCGACGCCAAGCGCGGCCTCGCCACCGAGTGCGTCGGCTTCGGCCAGGGCGCGGCCATCGAGTTCAGCCTGCCGTAGAACGCCGAGTTCGGTCCCCCAACTGGCCGGGGCGTTCCCGGTTCCAGAACGTTAATCGCCGGACGCCACCCACCACCCGACCATGCGCCTCGCAGGCTTCGAGCACGCACCCGGGGCCCACTGTGGCTCTACGTCCCTCCGGAACCTCGCCGACTACCGCGGCTGGGGGTTCGACGAGCCGACGTGTTTCGGGCTTGCCTCCGGGCTCGGTTTTCACTACCGCGAACTCGACGAGCCGCCCCACCGGATGTTCGTCGGGCGGCCGCTCTGGCTCGAGCGCGCCTTCTTCGAGAACCTGGGTATCGAGACGACCGACCGCGAGGGCGAGGACTGGGCGACGGCGTGGGCCGCGGTGCGGGAACGGCTCGACGGCGGCGACCCGGTGATGGCGTTCGTCGATCTCTACCACCTCGACTACTACGATACCTCCACGCACTTCGCGCCGCACTCGCTCCTGCTCGTGGGCTACGACGAGGACGCCGACGCGACCGAGGCGCCCCACGCCGACACGGACGCCGGCACCGGCGTCGTCTACACGAGCGACAGCGAGTTCGAGGAGATACAGGCACTACCGCTCTCCTCGCTCCGGGCCGCGTGGTCCTCCGACGCGGTGGTGCCGCTCTCGAACCGCTACCTGGTCGCCGAGGGCGACCCGACGGTCGACACGGCCGAAGCGGCCGAGCGGGCGATACGGCTGACCGCCTCCTACATGCTCGACTCCGACGAGTCGCCCTACCCGCTCGCCCCCGGCGCAATCCACGGTGTCGCGGGGATACGCGCGCTCGCCGAGGACCTCCCCGACTGGGCGGACCTCCCGGACCCGGGCTGGACGGCGCGGTTCGCCTACCAGAACGTCGAGCGTCGGGGGACCGGCGGGGGCGCGTTCCGGGGGCTCTACGTCCCGTTCCTCGACTCGATCGAGACGTCGGTCGGACTCGCGGGGTTCGGCGACCGGATGGGTGACATCGCCGAAGGATGGACGACGGTCGGTCGGACGCTCCGGGAGGCCAGCGAGGTCGGGTCGGTCGCGGATCTCGGGCCGTACCTCGAGTCGGCGAGCGAGGCGGTCGACGAACTCTCGGACCGGGAGGCGGCGCTGTACGCGGACGCGCTCGCGGTGTTGGACCGGGTCTGAACATACCCGTCCTGACCTGACCCGCGACTGTCCTGTCACGGGGTCCAGCATACGGATTGAAGTAATAGTTTCACCATCTATCGTGTAGAGAATTTCCCCCATGACCCCGCACTCCACCGCCGACCAGCGTTTGCTTGCCCCGCCGACCGACGTCAGTGTCGCGGACAGCGACGCGTCCGAGGAACCCGTGGCGGGGAAGACCGTCGAGGTCTGCGTCCGGTCGCTCGCCGACGACGTCCAGCCCCTGCTAGACGAGACGCTGCGGCGGCTCCGGGAGGCCGACGACGTCGAGGCGGTCGGGGTCACGGTCTACGGTCGGTCGTTCGACCCGACGGGCCCGGCGGCGGCGACCGACCCCGGCCGCGCGCTGGCCGACCGGATCGCGGCGTTCCGGCGGTGGGCGGCGGAGAACGACGCGTCGTTCGGTCCCTTCTTTCGGGCGCAGGCGGTCGACCGGCTCGCGGGCGGGAGCTGTACGCGGGTCGACCTCCCGACCGTCACCCTCGCGGAGTACCGCGACGGCGACCTCGCGTTCGTCACGCCCTGCTGGCTGGCCGGTCGCCACCACTCGGTCCTCGACCGCGCGAACCTGCTGGCCGCCAGCGAGGACCGGTCGGCCACCGCGGTCGGCGTCCCGGAGCACGTCACCCCCGGCGACGGAACGGGCGCCCCGGTCCGGACCTGATTTACCGGGCCGGCGCGGACGCCGGGTATGGACGCGGACCGAGACGCGACGGAGCTCTTCGACGGCATCCCGTTCGCCGAGGACCTCGGCATCGAACTGACCCGCGCGGCCGACGGGCACGCCGAGGGACGGATCGACCTCGCGGCACGACACACCTCGAACGAGCGGACCGGTGTCGTCCACGGCGGGGTGACGTACTCGCTGGCCGATACCGTCGGCGGTGCGGCCGTCTACTCGGCGGTGGGGTCTTCGACGCCGACCGTCGACATGCGGATCGACTACCTCGCGCCCGCGACGGGCGAGGAGCTGCGCGCGGAGGCCGAGGCGCTCCGGGTCGGGAACGCCCTCGCGACCGTGGACGTGACCGTCACGGACGGGTCGGGGACGACCGTTGCGGAATGTCGTGGGGTCTACAAGACGGGCGGAGGCGACGGCGAGGGCGCCTGGGGGGATCGACCGGGGGCGTAGGAGGCCTCTCGGGTCGCCACTCCGTACCGGGACCGCTGTGTCGGGTATGCGAGGGGCTACCTGACGGAGCCGGTCAGGTCGGGCGGCAGAAGTCCATCGCCTCGCGGACCGCCTCCCGGGAGCCGATGAGGGTGATGTGGTCGCCCTCCTGGAGCGTGAAGTCCGCTTCGGGGACCTGCGTCTGACCGTCTCGCGCGACCAGCGCGATGAGACAGCCGTCGGGCAGCTCCGGGCCGACCTCGCGGACGGTCCGGCCGACGAGCTCCTTGTTGGTCACCTCGACCTCCTGGACGTCGCCGGACTCGCCGATCTCGGTGAACCAGCGGGTGAGTGCCGGTCGCTCGATGGCGTTGTCGAGCGCCTGTGCCGTGGCGAGCGCCGAGGAGATGGTCCGCACGCCCAGGTCCTCGAACGCCTCGACGTTGTCGGGGTTGTTCGCCCGGGCGATGACCGTCTCGACATCGAACTTCGATTTGGCGAGCTGTGCCACGAGGAGGTTGGCGTCGTCGTCGCCGGTGGCCGCCACGACGATGCGGGCGTTGTCCGCCCCCGCCGAGCGCAGCACGTCTGTGTCGGTGCCGTCCCCGATGTGGGCCGTGTGTCCGTCGTTGCGGACGCTCTCGACCTGTGTCTCGTCGTTCTCGACGATGACGACGTTCTCTCCCCGGTCCTCGAGGCGGTCGGCGAGCGCGCGGCCCACCTGTCCGCCCCCTACGATGATTACACGCATTGGTATCACGTCGAGCAGTTCCGCGATGTAGCGAGCGAACCCGCCCTCGAAGACGACCGTCGCCAGGATGACGAGGAAGACCGTGCCGACGAGGAGGGTCGCGGCATCGTCCATCCCGCGCGCGGTGAGTTCGACCGCGAACAGCGTCGCGACCGAGGCCGGGATGATCCCCCGCGGGCCGACGAAGCTGAGGAACACCCGCTCGCCGAAGGTGAACCTCCCCCCGAGCGTCGAGAGGAAGACCAGCACCGGTCGGATCAACAGCGCGACCGCGACCACGACGACGAGGCCACCGACGCCGAGCCCGATGAGGTCCTCGAACCGGAGCAGGGCCGCGAGCGCGATGAAGACGAACGACAGCACTAGCAGCGTGATGTCGCCCTTGAACGAGGTGATGTCCTCCTCGTAGGGCACGTCGAGGTTCCCGAGGACGATGCCGGCGACGGCGACGGCCGCGACCCCCGCCTCGCTGGCGATGGTGTCGGCGGCGCCGAACGCGACCAGCGCGCCCGCGAGCACGAGCAGCCGGGCGTTCTGCGGGGCGTTCCCCGGCGAGAGGTCGACGTACCGGAGCAGGTACCAGACGGCGACCGCGACGGTGATCCCTACGACGACGCCGGTCCCGAGCCTGAGGACGAACTCCTCGACGAAGACGCTCGGGGTCGCCTCCCCGACCGCCACCACCTCGAAGACGACGACGGCGAGTATCGCCGCGGTCACGTCGTTGACGATGCCCTCCGTCTCGAGGGCGGCGGCGACGCGGTCCCGGACCGGCACCACCTCGAGGATCGGCGTGATGACCGTCGGGCCGGTCGCCACGAGCAGCGCCCCGATCAGGAAGGACATGTCCCAGGCGGCCCCGAGCGCGAAGTGGACGACCGCCGCCGTCCCCACGAGCGCGATCGCCGCTCCGAGGGTGACCAGCCGGATGGTCGCGCTCGGCGCCTCGCGGAGCTTCTCCAGTTTGAGGTGGAACGCGCCCTCGAAGACGATGATGGCGACCGAGAGCCCGACGATGGCCGGCAGCGCATCGCCGAACGATGCCTGGGTGACGAGGCCCAGTCCCTCCGGGCCGAGCGCGATGCCGGCCCCGATGAGGAAGATGATACTCGGGACCTCGAACCGGTCGGAGAGTATCTGTGCTCCGACGCCGAGCCCGATGATGGCCGCCACCAGCGGGATCAGGGTGCTGGCCGCCACGCGGTCACCTCCATCTGTTTCGGGGTGAGGAGGGCTCCCTGTATAAAAGACACCACTTCGTCCGGACACCCGGTGGGATACGGGCGGGCCTCAGGGCTCCGGATCGCGCCGCGCGCGTCGCCGTTCGCCCCTCCGAGGCGCTCCCTGCGGTCGCGTCTCGCTACGCTCGCTCCGCCCTCGCTACTCCCCCCGTGTATCGAGGTACCGGAGGATCCCCCGGACGTCCATGGCGGTCACCGACCGTGCGCGGTCCTCGGTCCAGGCCGCCGCGAGGTCCGGGTCCGTCTCCTCGACGAACCGCTCGACCACCGCGTCGTCGTCGCCCAGCCGCTCGCGGCGCTCCTCGACCAGTTCGGCGAACTCGGTGAGCGCGCGCTCGTGTTCGGCGAGTCGCTCCCCCGTGGGCTGCGGGCCGAAGTGCGAGTAACAGAGCACCTCGGGTTCGAGGTCGGCGATGGCCCGCGTGTCGGCGACGGCCTGTGGGACGTCGAAGTTCGGTGGCGGGGTCGTCGGCTTCACCCTGTCGAGGTCGGGGACGTAGATGCCCGCAGCGTCCGCCGTGAACACCGCCTCGTTCGCCGGGTCGTGGTAGACGACCTGGTGCGGGGCGTGGCCCGGGGTGTGGTGGACCGCGAGTTCGTGGTCGCCGAGGTCGAGGGCGTCCCCGTCGGTCACGCTCCGGATCCGGTCCTCGGGGACGGGCTTCGGCTCGGCGTAGTGGCGTATCTGGTCGCCGACGGCGCGCTTCGTTCCCTCCCAGAGCCGCCCGGGGTCGACGAGGTGTGGCGCGCCGACCTCGTGGATCACGACCTCGGCGTTCGGACAGGCTTCGGCGAGGTAGCCCGCCCCGCCCGCGTGGTCGAGGTGGACGTGCGTCGGCGCGACGTACGCCACGTCTTCGGGGTCGATCCCCACGGATCCCATCGCGTCGACGATCAACTCCCACTCGGTCCCGATGCCGGTCTCGATAACCGCCGGCTCCTCGGCGTCGAGCAGGTAGACCGAACTGTACCCCTCGATGTCGAACATCCCCGTCTCGACGTAGTGGAGGTCGGTCGTCCCGTGGCCGGCCTCGCGGACCTCGCCGGGTTCCATGTCCGGTGGTCCTCGGTGGCGGCCTTGAAGGCATCGAGTGTGGCTGGTACCGGAGGCCGGGGGAGCGACCGCCGACCGGGGGGACGCTGTCGGGTGGGGTTGATACGGTCGTGCGTCGTCTTTTCCCGGCGCTACCCGACCCCGTCCGGGTGATCGCCGGTACCTCGGTACGCACG
>JBEPXB010000056.1:0-9245 GCA_041642135.1 Halobacteriales archaeon
GAACGTCGACGACTTCGAGCATCTCGGTGTCGAAGTCGAGACGTACTGAACCCATCTGAATCTAGCAGTGCGTGACGGAGTGTGATAGCAGAGGCTCGTCGGGTCAGAGTTGTCGCCCGGGACACTACCGGGCGAGTTTCTACTAGTAAGGTCGGTGGAAGTGTCTTGGCTGATTTGAAGGCCTCAAGATCGTAAAATCAGCATCCCCGATCAAACCCACGGATCGAGTTCCTCGCGGCCACCGAACGAATCTCGATTCGGATACGCGTCGGTCATCGTAATTAGGCCAGACGCGACCTGATACGCCGGCATCGTATCCTCATAGAGCAGGACGACACCAGCATGAGCGTCGGATGGTAACCCACCGAAATCTTTCACGTCGCTCGTCACGACGATCAGTTCGTGTTCTCGGGCGTACGGTAAGACATCCGCTTCGTCATCGGCTCCTTGCCAGAGCGCGTCACGGACGTGCTCGGCGTAAATTTCTTCTTTCGATAAGTACGTGGCTGTCTTTGGGTCGATGTTCTCATCGAGGAGAAAGCGCCACCCGCTCATCTCAGGCGGCATCGGGATCGACGCCTTCGGGACGGTTGATCGACTCGCGGAAGTCCGCTATCGCATCGTCGCGCTCCTCTTCTACGTCACGCATCTCTCGCGGATGATCGTGATAGTAAGCCAGCGCGTGATACACGTCAGCGACGTCGAGGTCGTACCGATCGGCAACAGCCTCGGGGTCTTCACCACGTTCTTCGACGAGGGCGTACACCTGACGGACGCTGACCCGGCGGCCACGAATGTGCGGCTCGCTCATCAGCTCGTGTGCGATCCGCCGGGATTCTCCCTCGGACATACCTACACGTTGCTGCTACTCCCGCAAAAGCATACTGCTGACTGGGCTGGCGAGAGCTCCCGCTCAGAGAGTGTCTGTGAAATGTACGCCCGGAACACTAACGACCGGCGTCATCCCGTGGCTGCGTGCCGCGTCGGCCGGATAACCCTCGTGCCGGGCGGGCCCGTGTGGCCGGGACCATACCTGTAAGCGCACCCGGGTTCTCCGCTCCCTCATCGCACCCTGATACGTGAACTCGGGGCGGGGACTTGAGGTACGCACTATCATCTACACGCTCGCGACGTTTCCCTGTTCCGGGACGCTTGAGTACGCGGGACACCTACAGCGAGTATGGACGAGTCTTCCGGCGTGGTCGACGACGTGCCCGAGGACGGGGCGATCGTCCTCTTCGACGGCGTCTGTAACTTCTGCTCGTGGTCGGTCCGGTTCCTCCACGAGCACGACGACGGGAGCCTCCGGTTCGCCCCGCTCCAGTCCGAGGTCGGTCGGGAGCTCCTCGCCGACCACGACCTCCCGGCGGACTACTTCGATTCGCTGGTCTACCTGCGGGACGGCGAGGCCCACCTGAAGAGCGACGGCGCGGTGCGGATCGCCCGGCACCTCGAACGGCCGTGGCGGTGGCTCCGGTGGTTCCGGTACGTCCCCCGGCCGGTGCGCGATGCGGGCTACGACGTCCTCGGGCGGGTCCGCTACCGGGTCTTCGGCAAGCGCGAGGCTTGTATGGTGCCCGACGCCGACCTCCGGGGACGGTTCCTGGGCGAGTCGACGGTCACCGAACGCACACCAGGTTCCGACGACTGATACGGTCGTGCGTCGTCTTCTACCGGCGGTAACCGACCCCGTCCGGGTGATCGCCGGTACATCGGTACGCACGACCGTATGAGACCGGCGAGACGGACCCACGGGTCTACACCGCGTAGTCGTCCTCGCGGATCTGGCAGTAGCCGCCGTCGCGGTAGCGGAACTTGGTCCACCGGTAGCCGAGGAACAGCCGCATCCCGTAGAGCCCGGTCGTGGCGACGTCGCGCACGGCGTAGCGGGCGCCGTCGGGCATCACGGAGTTGACCAGTCGGAACAGCCGGTCCCAGTCGTCGGGGCCGAACTCGTGGACCATCTCGGCGATGGCGACGTTCCGCAGGATCTCCTCGCCGATGGCCCGCTGCCACTCCGTGTTGTACGCCCGGAGCGCCCCGAGCGCGGCGAGCCGTCCCGCGATCTTCCCCGAGCGGATGGCGACGTGGTCGCCGCCCTCGTGGAACGCGCTCGTCGTGCCCATCGCCCCCCCCGCGACGGCGACGTTCGCCGCCGTCGGCGATTCGATCGGTCGCGTCGAGGAGATGGGGTAGGTCTCGGTGCCGTTGCGCTTCCCTCGGTCGGTCACGATCGGGAAGTCGGAGAGCTCGTAGTCGGGGTAGGCGTACTCCAGCAGGCGCTCGATGTAGACCGATCCCGACGGGACTCGCTCGTCCTCGGGCCGGAGCAGCGAGTAGGCGTCGCGGTCCTCGACGGCGTCGAGGTCGAGCCCGATCGGCATCGTCAGCCCCACCCGTGCCACGCGTCCGTCGTTCGGGAACACCCACGGGTAGGCCGTCTCGCCGGGCATGGCACCCCACCAGAACTTCAGCCGGTCGGGCTCGAACAGCTCCTCCGGTATCTCGCGGTACTCCTGGTAGGCGATGTGGTTCGCGCGGGTCGAGGCCATCTTCTCGAACGATCCATCGGGGAGCAGGGGGTCGAGCACCTGCCCCGTGACCGTGCGCTGTGGCCCGTCGGCGAGTATCAGGTACTCCGTCTCGACCTCCGTGCCGTCGCGCAGGGTAAGCGTGTGGGAGGGACGGCCGGTGAGCTCCGAGTCCACGGACGCGACCCCCGAGCCGACGCGGTACTCGGCGCCCGCGTCCTCGGCCCGCTCGCGGAGCCAGTCGTCCATCCGGGCCCGCTGGAAGGTGAACCCGAAGTTCGGGTACGACGACTCGATCCCCGTGTCGTCGAGCGCGAGTTCCTCGTTCGGCGAGAGGAAGTCCGCGCCCGTGAGCTCCCGGAGCTTGACGTGCTCGGGGATGGGCTCGTCGAGGTCCATGATGTCCACCCAGTAGTCGAGGATGCCGGCGGCGTCCGTCGAGTCCGGACCCAGACCCTCCCGGTCGGCCCGGGGGACCCCCTTCTCGACGACGAGGGTATCCGCCCCCTCGAGGGCCGCCGCCCGACCGGCGGAGGCCCCGGCCGGGCCCCCGCCGACCACGGCGACGTCAACGCGTTGCATACACCCCCACGTGCGGCCGCGGGGCTTAAATCACGTGACACGGCCGACCGGTTGTCGTTCGGGTGTCGGCTCCCGTCGAGGACATCGGGTGGGACTGAAAGGGGCGAGTCGCTGGAGGAAGGCGGGCGACGTAAGCACCGCAGGCCGGAGGCCGAGGAGCGCAGCGAGCCCCCCGACTCCAGCGACTCGGGGCTTTCGAGGTGTTCCTGCCACTACAGAGACCAAAAACAGCTCGAAAGCCCCCGACGGCTCGACTCCCGCGGACCACTCTGCGCTCCTCGCTCCCTTCGGTCGCTTCGGTGCTTGAGGGCCCGGGGTTCGTCGAGCCGTCGGCCCCTTTCAGTCCCACCCGATGGATCGAACGACGCGCGGTCGAATTTCCCCATCCCACTTCGGCCGAACGACCGGCACTCCTTTGTCGGGCGGCGCGTACTCTCCGAGGAGCGATGGAGGCGCGAACCCGGGAGTACCTCAGGGGTCGGTTCGGCGACCACTACCGGCGGGTCGCCCGCTCTGCGGGGATCACGGCCCCGCCCGCCGCCAACGAGCGCGAGTGGGGGTATATCCCCTACTCGTCGGGGGGGACCACGATGGTCCGCCACGAGTCGCTGCTCGACCTCACCGGCGGGGCGGACCTCGGCGCGTTCCTCGCGCGCGAGCGGCCGCGCCATGCCTACTTCTCCGCCGGCCGCTACGACCACCCCGGCGAGGATTCGATGGGAAAGAAGGGCTGGCGCGGCTCGGACCTGATCTTCGACATCGACGCCGACCACCTGCCCGGGGTCGACCCCGAGGCCGACGGGTACGGCGAGATGCTCGAAGCCGGGAAGGACGCGCTCGTCGACCTGCTCGACTTCCTCGAGGTCGACTTCGGGTTCGAGGAAGTCGAGGTGGTCTTCTCGGGCGGCCGCGGCTACCACGTCCACGTCAGGGATCCGGGTGTTCAGGAACTCGGCCGCGGGGAGCGCCGCGAGGTCGTCGACTACGTCCGCGGACTGGGCGTGACGTTCGACGGACTTGTCCGGCGCGAGACGGTCGAGGGGCTGGGTCGGAAGACTCCCGCGGACAAGCGCACGCTCCCCACCGAGGGCGGGTGGGCCGCGCGCGTCCACCGGCGCCTGCTCGGACTCGTCGAGGAACTGCTCGCCGCCGAGGAGGACGAGGCGCTGGCGCGGCTCCGCGAGTTCGAGGGCATCGGCGAGGGGAAGGCCCGGGCGGCGCTGAGGGCCGCCCGCGAGAACCGCGAGGCGATCGCGAACGGCAACGTCGACGTCCATCCCGCGTTCTACAGCGTCGCCCGGGGGGTGTTCGAGCGGGTCCGCGAGGCCGACGGGGCGCCGATCGACGAACCCGTGACGACCGACATCAACCGCCTCATCCGGCTCCCGGGAAGCCTTCACGGCGGCACGGGCCTCCGGGTGTGTCGGATCGACCGGGACGCCCTCGAGGGGTTCGACCCGCTCGTCGACGCAGTCGCAGGGACGTTCGTCGGCGAGCGGATCATGGTCGAGGTGACCGAACCGCTCTCGGTGTCGCTCGGCGGGGAGAAGTTTAATCTGGATGGGGGTGTTCAGTCCGTTCCGGAACACCTCGGCGTGTTCGCGATGGCGCGGGGAAACGCCGAGAAGGCCAGGGAGTGAGATGAACCTCGACGAACTCCAGTCCGTCCAGAGCAGGGAACGACAGGCCAGCAGCCTGCAGCACCTGCGCGCCTCCTTCTACGAGGACGTCGGCGAGTTCATCGGGGAGCTCCGCGAGACGCGCGACACGAAGGCCGCCGAGTCGGACAACCCGTTCGACGACCCGGAGATCGAGCAGATCAACGACCAGATCAAGACGGCCGAGCGGACGGTCGAGTCGATCTACGAGCGCCGCGTCGGCAAGGTGGTCAAACTCGCCTCCATCGCTGCCGCGGACATGCCGCACGACGACGACGGGCTCACCACCGAGGAGGAGCAGCTGTTCGGGACGCTCGTCGACGCCATCGAGGAGAACCGCGAGACCGTGCTCTCGGTGCTCGACGGGGGGTCGACGGCCCTGGACTGCACGCCGGCGACCGGGGAAGGGGAGACGACGGACGCGACCGGGACGACGGGGACGAAGCTCGGATCCGACGGTCCCTCCGGACACCGGGACGCACCCCCCGGGCAGGGTGACCCGGAGCCGGCGGAGCCGGCGGACCCGGTCGGCGAGAGGAGAACACGCGAGAGGGGAACGCACAGGGCGCGCGAACCGACCGGGCCGGCCGAGACTGCCGAGGCGTCGAGTACTCCGGACGCCGAGAGCCCCGCGGGACCGGACTCCGACGCGGGGCACACACCGGGGACCGCGGGGGCCCCCTCGACCGACCGGCCGACCCCACCGGACCGCCCGACCGGGGAGCACCCCTCGACCACGTCCGGGGACGTCCCCGACGGGTCGGCCGGACGGGCCGGCGAGGACTCGCTCGACATCGCCGGCGCGATGGGCGGGTCGAGCGGCGGACCCGAGACCCGGGAGGAACCCGCCGCGGCGTCGGGGGCCGAAGCGGACGTCGGTCCCGGCCCCGGGACCGGCGGGGAACGCCCGCCAACCGCCGACCGTGGCGCCCGGGACGACCGTGCGGTCGCCGGCGACCCCGACGCCACCGGGGATGCCGGCCTCGACGACCCCGTGGAGGAGGAACCCATCGACCGGACGACGGTCAGGGTCACGGTCGACGTCGGCGACATCTACGGCGTCGACGGGCGCTCGTACGACCTCTCCGCCGAGGACGTCGTGACGCTCCCGACGCAGAACGCCGAGGGGCTCGTCTCGAAGGACGCGGCAGAGCGGCTCGACTGAACTCCGGCGACGGGGTTCCTCGGCGTCCGTCCCGCGTGTCAGCCGGGAGCGTCCGTCCCGCGGCGGGCGGACGATCCGGGGAGTCGACCCTGAGGATACCCCCGTCGCCGTGCGCGAAGACCTCGCCGGCCTCGACCCGCTCGAAGTTCTCACAGCGGAGTTCGAGGCCGTCGGGTGGCTTCCCGACCACGCCGTCGACCCGGTAGAGGACCGGATCCGACGACCGGTACGCCGCGTCGGTCCCTCGCCGGCGGTCCGTCCCGCAGACCTCGACCGCGACGCCGTCCAGCTCGCCGATCAGGCCGCCGTCGACGAACCCGACCTCGACCAGCCGACCGGCGCCGGTACACCTCGCGGCCTCGAGGACCCGCTCGTTCCGGGAGTGGACGAGGGTGAACGGCGTCGGCCGCGCCACCGTCGAGTGGACGTCGAGCACGACCTGGCCGGAGAGCGCCTCGAGTAGCCGTGCCGCGAGGCGCCGTTCGCGGGAGTCCGCGTCGGTGTCGCCCGGGAACGCCCGGTTGAGGTCCTCGTCGAGACAGCGCACGCCCCGAGCGTACGCGCGTGGGTGAGCGAGGACGAACGTCACCCCCTCTACCGGCCCGTGCTCGGCGACGACCCGTTCGACCGCCAGCTTCCCGCAGGGCTCGTCGCCGTGAAGACAGCAGACGACCGCGACGGTCGACTCCTCGGGTGCGCCGACGACCCAGGGGCCGCCGCGGTCCGACCACGGTCCGCTCGGTGCGGGCCTCACGCGCGGCCGACCGTGGGCCTCACGCGCGGCCGACCGTTCCCCTCGGGGGGTCCCTGCGACACGGCAGGGGGGATCAGTCGTCGGCGGCCGCGGTCGCCGCTTCCCTGCCGTAGATGTCCTCGACCTCCTCGTCGTAGCGGTCGAGAATGTTCCGTCGCTTGAGCTTCATCGACGGGGTCAGCAGGTCGTTCTCGGGGGTCCACTCGTCGGGGACGAGCCGGAACTCCTTGATCCGCTCGTGTTTCGCGAACCGCTCGTTGATCTCGATGATCTCCTCGGCGACCCACCGCTGGACCTCCTCGTTCTCACAGATCGCGGCGCGGTCGTCCGGGAGGTCGACGTCGTTGCGGTCGGCCCACCGCTCGACCCCCTCGAAGTCCGGGACGCACAGCGCGGAGACGAACTTCTCGTCGTCGCCGATCACCATGACCTGATCGACCCGGTTCGAGGTGGCGAACTCGTTCTCGATGGGGCCGGGTGCGACGTTCTTGCCCGTGTCGAGGACGAGGATCTCCTTGAGCCGGTCGTGGTAGACCAGGTAGCCGTCCTCGGTCCGCTCGATGATGTCGCCGGTCCGGAACCAGCCGTCCTCGGTGAACGCCCCCTCGGTCGCCTCGGGCTGGTTCCAGTAACCCTCGGTGACGTTCTCGCCCTTGATGAGCAGTTCGCCGATCTCCCCCTCGGCCTTCGCGCGCTGGTCCTCGGTGACGGCCTCGGTGTCGAGCTCCGTCTCGACGCCGTACACCGGTGGCCCGAGCGTCCCGGCGCGTATGTCCTCCGGAGGGTTCGTCGAGACGACCGGCGCCGCCTCGGTGAGACCGTACCCCTCCAGGATGGGCAGTCCCATCCCCTCGAACAGCTCTGCGAGCCGCTTCGAGAGCGAGCCCCCGCCGGAGACGAAGAAATCGACGTTGCCGCCCATCTGCTCCTTGACCGTCGAGAACACCAGCCGGTCGGCCAGCCCGTACTTCGCCCGGAGCAGGGGGCCGGGGCGGTCGGTCGTGGCGTACTGTCGACCCACGGCCACGGCCCACTGGAACACCCGCGACTTGAACTCCGATTCGGAGGCCTGCTCGCGCATGCTGTCGTAGATGCGCTGGTAGACCCGCGGGACGGAGGTGGCGACGGTCGGCCGGACGAGCCTGATGTCCTCGGCGACGGTGTCCGAGGACTCCGCGTAAGCGACGGTCGCTCCCGTGGCGAACATCAGGTAGTGACCGGCGAGCCGTTCGAAGACGTGCGCGAGCGGCAGGAACGACAGCGACCGGTCGTTCTCGTCGATCGAGGGAACGTCGGGGTCCCTGTCGGGTCGCGGGGCGAACCGCTTCCGGCACTGGTTGATGTTCGCGCGGAAGTTCCGGTGGGTGAGCATCACCCCCTTCGGTTGTCCCGTCGTCCCAGAGGTGTAGATGAGGCTCGCCAGGTCGTCGATCGCCCGTTCGTCGAGCCAGCCCTCGTAGCGCTCGCGGTCGAACGCCGCCGCGCCGAGGTCGTGGACCTCCGCCAGCGTGTACACGTCCTCGCGGTCCTCGTGGCCCTCGTACTCGTCGATCACGACCACGAACTCGAGGTCGAGGTTCCCCTCGACGTCGAGCACCCGTTCGAGGAGTTCGCCGTTCTCGACGACGACCCCGTCGGCCTCCGGGTCCGAGAGGAGGTACTCGACCTGCGAGCGCGAGGACTCCGTGTAGACCGTGGTGACGACGCCGCCCGCCGCGAGGAGCGCGAGGTCGCTCTGGGCCCACTCCATCCGGGTGTCGGCGAAGATCCCCACCCGGTCGCCGGCTTCGAGCCCGAGTTCGCGGAAGCCCGCCGCGAGGTTCCGGACGACGTCCCGGACCTCGCCGTAGGTCAGCGCCGCGTACTGGCCGTCCGGCGCGGCCGGGACGACCCCGTCGACCAGCGACCGTTCGTAGATCCCCCCCTTGTACCACTGTGCCTCGCGGTCGGCGTGCCGTTCGGCGGACGCCTCGAACAGCCGAGGGATGGTGTCGTCACCGATCACCTCGTCCTCGTAGGTCCGCTCGGCCTCCAGCCACTCCGCAGTCTCGCTCGACATGGTCCGTTGACTGAACCAGTGACCACAGACACATCAATGTGACACCTCCGACCCCCTGCGACGGGCCGGATCGACGGCCGTTCGCTCGGGACCCCGCCGGGATCGTACGGGACGGAGCTCGGATCCCTCGTCCCGGCTCGCCGACCTCCGGTCCCGACCGCCGACTCGGATCTCGTGGCGTTCGCGGAGCGGGAACGGTTCGCGGAGCGGGAACGCCGAGTGGAGTGGATGCCGAACTCGGGTAGGACCCGTCGTGGTCGTGACCGTAGGACCCGTCGTGGCTGTTCTACCGTTCGAAGAAAGGGGTTGTCGGGCTCGAGACTCGGCTCACTCGATGTCGATGTGGACGGAGTCGTCCTCGTCCGTCGTCTCCTCGACGGGGACGTGGATCTCGAGGACGCCGTTCCGGTAGGTCGCTTCTATCTCGTCGACGATCACGTCGCCGGCGATGGAGACGGACTCGCGGATCCGGCGCGAGCGGGCGTACTCGCCGTCG
>JBEPXB010000057.1:0-9139 GCA_041642135.1 Halobacteriales archaeon
GCGGCGGTGTCGGGCTGCGGTACGCGGTCCATCACCCCGACGAGGTCGACAAGCTCGTCCTGTCGAACTCGGTGGCGTACGACTCCTGGCCGATCCAGATCATCACCGACCTCGGGCTCCCACAGAGCGCCCGGGACAACAGCCCCGCGGACATCCAAGAGATGCTCGACGGGTTGTTCCAGAACACGCTCTACGCTGACGAGCCCGACCGGCAGTTCATCGAGGCGATGAAAACGCCCTGGAACTCCGAGGAGGGGGTCACTTCGCTGGTCCGTGCGGCCGTCGCGACGAACACCAGCCACACGACCGAGGTAGATCCACGGGAGGCGACCGCCGACACGCTCCTACTCTGGGGCCTGGAGGACGAGTTCCAGCCCGTCCAGTGGGCCGAGCGCCTGACCGAGGATATCGCGTCCTGCGAACTCGTCGGGCTCGAGGAGTCGAACCACTGGGTCCCCGAGGACCGACACGAGGCGTTCCGGGACCACTGCGCCGAGTTCCTGCTCTGAGAGGGGCTCGGCGAGTGACCCGACCCACGTCGATGGCGTACCGAGCGACGACCGCCGGTCTGGTATCGCCGGCTCCGAGCGGAGAAAAGATAATGAAGGACGATACCAAGCACCACACGCAGTATGTACACACACGACGGCGAGGAGATCTTCGTGATCGACGGTCACGTCCACCTCTGGGACGCGACCGAGGAGAACATCAAACACGAGGGCGGCGAACAGTTCATCCAGTGCTTCTACGACTACCACGAGACGTTCACGCCCGAGGACCGTCTCTGGGACTTGGACGAGTACCGGAAGTACGGTCCCGAACGGATGCTCGAGGACCTGTTCGCCAACAGCGCGGTGGACATGGGCATCTTCCAGCCCACGTACCTCACCGACTTCTACGAGGAGGGATTCAACACGACCGAGCAGAACGCCGAACTCGCCGAGAGGTATCCGGAACGGTTCGTCCTCAACGGTAGCTTCGACCCGCGCGACGGCGAGGAGGGCCTCGAGTATCTGGAGGAACTGGACGAGAAGTACGACCTCAAGGGGGTGAAGCTCTACACGGCCGAGTGGCGCGGCGACTCGAAGGGCTGGCGGCTCGACTCCCCCGAGGCGTTCGAGTACCTCGAGAAGTGCCAGGAACTCGGCATCGAGAACATCCACCCACACAAGGGACCCACCATCCGGCCGCTCAACCGCGACGCGTTCGACGTGGCCGACGTCGACGACGCGGCGACGTCGTTTCCCGACTTGAATTTCATCGTCGAGCACGTCGGGCTCCCGCGTCTGGACGACTTCTGCTGGATCGGCACCCAGGAGCCCAACGTGTACGGCGGGCTCGCGGTGGCCGCCCCGTTCGCCCAGACTCGACCCCGAAAGTTCAGCGAAATCATGGGCGAGCTGCTCTACTGGATCGGCGAGGACCAGCTCCTGTTCGGTTCGGACTACGCGCTCTGGAACCCCGACTGGCTGGTCGAGACCGTGATGGAGTCCGAGCTGACCGAGGAGGACCGCCAGGAGTACGGCGTCGAGTGGGGCACCGAACAGAAAAAGAAGGTGATGGGCGGGAACGCCGCGGAGCTGTACGACATCGACATCGAGGCGAAGAAGGAGACGTTCCGGAACGACGACATCACCGCGAAGTTCGGCCTCGAAGAGCACTACGGCGGTACGGCGGCATCCGCCGACGACTGATGGCGGGCCGAATCGACGGCGACACGGGCGGTGCGGTCGATGGACCGCCGACTCACGAGGCGGTCCGCGACCGGCTGGACCGGGTCGACGACCCCGAACTCGACCGCTCCATCGTCGAACTCGGCTACATAGAGCGCGTCGAGATCACCGGAGAGCACGTCGAGGTGGGGTTCGTCCTCCCGACGGCGTGGTGTTCGCCCGCCTTCGCGTGGATGATGGCGACCGGCATGCGTGACGAGGTCGGCTCGCTCCCCGAAGTCGAGGAGGTCCGGGTCCACCTCCGCGACCACATGCACGACGAGGAGATCAACCGCGGCGTCAACGAGGGGCTCGCGTTCGAGGAAGCCTTTGAGGAGGCCGAGGACGGCATCGAGGCGGTCCGCGAGAAGCTCGACGAGAAGGCCCGTCTCGCCCGGCAGTTCGACGCCCTCGATGCGCTCGTCGAGGCGGGTCTGACCCCCGCACAGGTCGCGAACCTGCGTCTCGACGCCGTCGACCTGACCTTCGAGGCGGATCGGGCTGCCGTCTCGATCCGCGAGGGCGCGGTCACCGTCACGCTCCCCCGCGAGCCCCTGGCGGACTACCTCGAGAAAGCCCGGGCGACGGGGCTCGTGACCGACGAGGACGACCGGCTGTTCGCGGACCGCGATGGCGAACCGTTCGACGCGGAGGCGTTCGATGACGTCCGCCGGCAGTCCCGGGTGGCCGCCGCCAACATCACCGGTCAGGGCGCCATCTGTTCGGCGCTCCACGAGGCACGGAACGGGGTCGTGGCCGACGACTAAAAAACGACCCGGGGAACGTTCGTTTCCCCCGACCGGGCGGCGCTACCGCCGCGCCCGCAGCTCCGCCCGCAGGTCGGCGAGGTCCATCCCCTTCATCGACAGCAGGACGAGCAGGTGGTAGACGATGTCGGCGGTCTCGTGAGCGAGCTCCTCGCGGTCATCGTCCTTGGCGGCCAGCAGCAGCTCGGTCGTCTCCTCGCCGAGCTTCTCCCGCACGGCGTTCTCGCCCTTCTCGTGGGTGAACAGTGACGCCGTGTACGACCCCTCGGGAAGCTCCGCCTTTCGGGCGTCGACGACGACGTCCTCGCGGGGGGCGTCGAGGTGGAGGTCGGCGGTGTACGTCCCGTCGCGGAGTTCGGAGACGACGACGCGGTCGACGAGGAGAAGCTCCTCGACCTCTCCCGAGGGGTGGATCGACTCGCCGGCCCCGGTTCGATCAACCGTTCGAGCGGCGCGAACGACCCGCTGGGACGGCTGGTCCCGAGATCAGCTACCGTATCGTACCTCCGTGACATCGGTCGAATCGGTTCGAGGCCAACTTCGATCGCCGGACGGGGGGTTGGCTTACAGGAACCGGTCCCGGGCGTACACTGCGGTACAGAGGGTTCGTCCGCCCATGATCCACAACGGGCGGCTACATCGCGTCGTCGGTCTACGCGAGAAGTTCGCTCGCGAGGACGATCACGCCGACGAGCGAAAAGACGACGCCCAGGGCCGGTTCCATGATCTCGCTCGGGACGTACTTGCCGACCCGCGTCCCGATGGTCCCGCCGATCAGGACGCCGGGAACCGACCAGGCGACGACGTACCAGACGGGCGTGGCTGCGAGCGCGTGGACGGCCGCGCCGGCGATCGCGGCCACTGCGAGCACGAACACGCTCGTCGCGATCGCGACCCGGGGCGGCAGTCGGCATCGGACGATCAGTTGTGTGGTCGTGACCTCGGGGAGTCCGGCACTGATGAGGCCCGTGATGAATCCGCCGGCGGTCGCCAAGCCCACTCCCGGTGGGCGCCAGCAGGTGTCGTACGTGAACGTCTCGCCGTCGGTCGTCTCGATCGTCGTCGTCCCGTGTTCGGTGTTCTTCCGCTCGAGGAACGCTCCCTCACGCTCGCCCGGCACGCACTCCTCCGGCGGGTCGTAGTAGACGAGAAAGGCGCCCAGGAGGAGCAGCCCGACGCCGAACACGAGCGTGAGCAGCGTCGTCGGAACGGCGTGGGCGGCGAGCGCGCCGACCACTACTGCCGGCACCGCGCCGAGCAGGAGCCACTTCGCCGTCGCGTAGTCGACGACGCGCTGGCGGACGTAGTTCAACAGCCCGTTGCCCATCCCGAACACTTCGGTCAGGAACCGACTGAGATCTCCGGAGCCGTGCTTCGACCAGAGGACGGGGGGCAGGACCCGACGCGGATGATCGCGATACTCCGGGACGTCTCCGACCGCGTCGAACACCGCCTGGCGCTCGAAAAGAAGATCGAACGCCTCGACCGCTTCGCGAGCATCGTCTCTCACGACCTCCGCAACCCGTTATCCATCATTCAGGGCCGCCTGACGCTCGCCAGGGAAACGGGCGATCCCGAACATTTCGACGCCATCGAGGAGGCTGTCGACAGGATGGACGAGATGCTCTCGGAGCTCCTGCAACTCACTCGCAAGGGAGACGTCATCGGCGATCGGACGTTCGTGGAGCTGGAGACACTGGCGCGCCAGGCGTGGCCCGAGCGAGATATCGATACAGGGACGCTCGAGATCGAGTCATCCAGGGTTATTTCCGCCGACCGCAGCCGCGTGTGTGAACTGTTCGAGAACCTCTTCGAGAACGCGCTCGAACACGCCGGAGCGGACGTGACGGTCCGTATTGGAACGATCGAAACTGCGTATGACTCCGGGTTCTACATCGAGGACGATGGTGTGGGTATCCCGACAGACGAGCGGGACACCGTCTTCGAGTGGGGACCAGTCGAGTTCGGCTTCGGCACCCAGACGGCGCACGGAACTGACGAATACACGACGACCGAAGCACTGGCCCGAAACGCCATCAGCTACGGAACACTCCCGGTCCTCTACGATCGACTTACGAGGGCTGATGGATGATCTCAGCTATTGGGGGGCCGGCAGTCGTGCTGTTGACGCTCGTTATTCTGCTCGCCGGGACGACGAACGGGCTCGCTGGCTTCGGGTTCGCCCTCGTCGGGACGATGGCGCTTGCAACAGTGATCGACCCGGCAACGGCCGTCGTGTTCATGATCATTCCCATTCTCGCGGTGAATCTCTCGCTGGTGCGTGATCTCTCCCGAGAGGAGCTTCGAACCTGTAGTCGACGGTTTGGACCGCTCATCGGTGCAGCGCTAGTCGGCACAGTTGTCGGGATGGCCGTCCTCGGTAGTATTCCGACCGCCCCGCTGCGTGTTGGTCTCGGCGTGTTGACTCTCGGCTTCGTCGCGACCGCCCAGCGACGGATCCCACTCCCGGAATGGTCCTCAGGTGGGCTCGGTACGTTCGCTCAAACCCGAGTCGGGATGCTCGGTGTCGGCGGCATCTCGGGACTGCTGTTCGGCGGGACGAACGTCGGTGTACAGTTCATCGCGTATCTCCGGAGCTTCGACCTCTCACACGGATTGTTCGTCGGTGTCGTCGCGCTCGTATTCCTGGGACTCAACGGAATTCGGGTGGGTGTGGCGGGTCTGTTCGGGCTATATCCGAGCCGGATATCTCTGCTCGTGTCCGTCGTCGCTGCCGTCCCGGCCGTCATCGGGGTCGCAGTCGGGAAGCGCCTTCGAGTCACTGCCAGCGAGCGTTCTCGCAGACTCGTCGTCTTAGTGCTCCTCACTGTCGTCGGATTTCGTCTGGTCGGCGGTGGATTGGGGCTGATCTAGGCGTCGGTGCCAATACGTTGGCCGTCATCCCCGGACCTATCCGATGCCGCTTCGGCAACGGGTCGTTCCGATCGGGAACACGAGCGGACGATCCCCGACTACAGTCGGCCACCACCTCGCGGCAGTCGTCGCCGCTCGATCGGTTCCTCGTCCCGCATCCGGACGACCCGTGTGAGTGTTCCCTTACTGCCGGGGCCCGTCGAAGCGTGCGTATCACCGGATCGACTGCCCGTGGACGAACGTCAGAGCAGTTCTCCCCTGGCGACCGGGACGACGCTTCCACCGACGTGTACTTCGATCCCGCCGTCGCCCCTGCTCGCCTCGAGGTGGAGCTGTGATGGACGGCCCATCTCGTACCCCTGTTCGACCGAGAGGTCGACCTCGTCAGTTCCGAAGTAGTCGTGTTCGACGAGATACGCGGCCAGGCAGCCGTTCGACGACCCGGTCGCCGGGTCCTCCGGGACGCCGGAGTAGTCGGCGAAGACCCGTACGTGAAGGTCGTTCGCCTCCCCGACGGTCTCCGGGGTGAAACAGAGCAGCATCAGTTCGCCGAACTCGTCGATGAACTCGTCGTAGTACGTGTCGTGGTCGATACGGATATCCCGGACTGCAGCCAGGGACGTGACCGGAACGATCGCCGTCGGGAGCCCGGTCGAGACGACCTGCACGGGGTAGCCGGTGTCGATATCGTCGTCGGACAGCCCGAGCACCGAGGCGAGTAACGAGGCGTCGAGATGCCGGTCGAACGTCGGCGGGACCTGCTGCATCCAGTACTCGTCCTCCCCGTCGCGGGTCTCGACCCGGACCGGGATCTGACCCACGCCGAGGTCGAGCACGAGCCGATCCGGCGGGTCGTCGAGGAGGAACTCGCGGAGGACGTACGCCGTCCCGAGGGTCGGATGGCCGGCGAACTGTATCTCGGCGACGGGATCGAATATCCGGACGTCGTATCCGCCGTTCCGCGGCTCGGTGGACTCGACGAACGTCACTTCGGAGTAGTTCATCTCCCGAGCGAGCGACTGCATCTCCTCGTCCGAGAGCGTCGATGCCTCCTGGAACACCGCGAGCTGGTTTCCGGCGAACCGCCGTGTCGTGAATACGTCCACGATGTGGAACGGATGTGGCTTCATGATCCCGTCGTCGACCGTCGTTTGCGCGTGCGAGCGACCCGGACCGACTACCGCGTCGCGGGCTCGGGGATCGCGTACGGCTGGCCGCAGCCGTGGATCTCCAGCGTGCAGTCCGGGCAGACCGTGTGCTTCTCGCGTCGGTGTTCGACCGACTGGCGCTGACGGGCGGGATCGGCCTCCAGCCGTTCCCGGAGGTCGGCGTCGAGGTCGGCGAACGCGACGAGTTCGGTGTCACAGCTCGGACAGCGTGCCTGCATAGCCGACCTTCGTATCCGCTCCGCAAAGAACGTGTGTCTCGCCGGGCGGGTGGCGGACCGCTTCGATCCACGGGTGGACGCCCGTGACTACCGACCGACGAGGTCGACGAGGAACCCGGCGAGGGCGACCGGCGGGTCGCGGGCGCGACGGGCCAGCAGCAGCGCCGCGCCGACCAGCGCGGCCGGGTAGAGCAGCGAGAGCGGACGGTCCACGAGGACGAGGGCGACCACCGCGATCCCGAACAGGAGGGATCCGGCGAGTCCTGCCGTTCGGGGATCCTCGAAGCGACTCCACGGGGATCCGTGGTCCTCGCTCATCCCAGCTGTTCGCCCACGATGCGGTCGGCCTCGGCGACGAACTCCGCCTCCGATCCCGCGGGGATGGTCGCGCCGGCGGCGACGTCGTGGCCGCCGCCCTTCCCCCCGACGGCGGCGCTCGCCTCGCCCATCACGCGAGAGAGGTCCAGCCCCTTCCGGACGAGCGTGCCCGTGCCGCGCGCGGAGACCTTCGTCTCCTCGTCGCTCTTGTGGGCGAACGCGAGGATCGGCACGCCGCGGTCGACGCCGTCGCTCCCGTAGGCCATTCCCGCGACGATGCCGACGATGGTCTCGCGGATCGAATCCCCGGCGTCGAACCACTGGAGGTGCTCCTCGCGGGTCACCCCCTCGCGTTTCACGTACTGGAGGCCCTCCGAGAGGTTGCGCCGGTGGTTCCGGAGGAGTTCGCGCGCCCGGTCGAGCCCCGACCCGCGGTTCCCGAGACACACTGCGAGGCCGACGTCCGCCCGCTCGTACCGGGCGGTGGCGTTGAGCAGCGTGGAGAACTCGCTCGCGTCCCGGAGTTCGGTCCCTTCGGGCTCCTCGAGCAGGGTGTAGGTCGTTCCGACGAGCCGGTCGATCTTCCGCGAGGGGACGCCACGCTCGACCGCGCGCTTCAGCAGGGCGCTCGCGAGCCGCTGGCGCTCGGCGTCGGTCAGGTCCACCCAGCGCTTCCAGTCCTCGCCGTCCCGGCAGTCGATGTCGAGCGCAGAGAGGAACTCGAGAGCGCCGCGCTGGCTGTTGGAAACCCCGGGAATGAACACGTCGGTGGCGTACTCGAGGAGTTTCGGGAGCGGCCGCGTCTGCTTGCCGTAGACGGCCAGATCCGTCGACTCCTCGAGGACACCCGCGGCGACGCCGTCCTCGACGAGCGCCGCGTTCGCGCCGCGGAGTTCGCCGTCCGAGGCCTGCATGTCCCCGACGGCACCGACCACCGCGAGCGCCGCGAGGTCGCGGTTGTCGCGGCCGTCCCCGTTCGCGTCCTCGAGCGCCCGCGCGAGCAGGTACGCCGCGCCCGCCCCCGAGAGTTCGGACGCGCCGTCGATGCCCTCCAGCAGGGGGTTGAGGTGAAACTCCGTCTCGGCGTCGGCGGGCTGGTGGTGGTCGGCGATCACGGGCGTGAACGCCCCTCTCCGCTCGTACTCGACGATGGCGTCGAGCTGGCCGCTCCCGAAGTCCGTGAACAGGACGGTGTCGAACTCGCGGGCGGCGATGCTCGCCACCTCGCGGTCGTCGAGCTGTTTCTTGAACGTCGTCTCGAAGGGAATGCCGGCCCGGCGGAGTGCGCTCGCCGCGACGCCCGCGCTCGTCAGCCCGTCGGCGTCGATGTGGGAGGCCAGCAGCACGCGGTCGGCCTCGCGGAGACGGTCGGCGCACCGCTCGGCGCGGTCGGCGAGTTCGGGCACCGGAGCGTGGGTGCTGGCGGCCATCGAGGGAGGATAGCGCCCCTTCGGGTTTGAACCCTCGGGGACTGCGGCGGGTCGTGTTCAGATAAGAGTGGGCTCGGCGACCCTGTCGACGAGGTGCCCCCGGAAGCCCCCGCCCCTTCCCTCTCCCCCGCGAGCGGCTCCTTGGTCGAGCGACGCTTATCTGAACGGAGCCCCGCGGCGTGAACCCCCGTCGGACACGACTGCTCGATCGTAGGGCCGCGAGTCGACAGTGGCCTCCGTCCAGTACGCGCCGGTGTGGCCGATTCGATATAGCGGTAGGCCGTTTACCACGTCGTCCCTCCGGGGTCGGGGATGCGTGGCTCCGTCCCGACACTCGACGCTCGGACCTCTCGGGTGCGGCCTCGTGACGGGTTCCGATCACGTTCACGAAGGGAGCTCGACGTCCTCGTGCTCGTCGAACGCGTCGAGACAGAACGCACACCAGCGCCGGTGGCCCCCGAGGCGGCGACCGACTTGGCCCCCCAGCCGTCGTCCACGGACGAACAGAGCAGTCCACCGCCGTCGTCAGGGAGGTGCAGTCACCCGCCCGACGGGAACACCAGCACCGTCTCTACCTTCCCGGCGGGCCACCGGGACGTCGCCGAGTGGATGGGGCCCTTGATCGGAACGGTCGCCGAACACCTCAAGAGG
>JBEPXB010000058.1:0-9106 GCA_041642135.1 Halobacteriales archaeon
CCCCTGCTGACCCAGAATGAAGACGTGTGAACCGTCGTCGTCGAGGCCACCGAGGAGGAACGTCGCATCAGGCCCGGATCGCTCTCGAAGCTCCGTGGCCACGACGGTACTAAGAGCCGTCATATCCATCGGTTCTCCGTGGGAGGTCTCGTAGCGGTCGGCTTCGGACGTGATCGCCCGAACGAGCGATCGCACGGCACCGAGATCACCGGTCGATCCCAGCGCAGCACTCCGATGCACCTCGGAGATCTTCTGTACCCTCTCGCTGCGCACGACGCGTCCCCGGCTCGTACGGGTGTCGGCTGCCATGACGACGCCGTCTTTCGTCGTCAATCCGATGAGCGTGCCACCGGACTCGGAGCCGTGACCATCGGCTCTACAGACCGGTTCTAGGGATAGCTGGTATTCCGAGGAGTCTCGGTCCATGTCACCACCTGAGGGGTCCGTTCGGTCTCCCCGGCGTTAAAACAGTGGCACGTCACCGGTATGACTTTCTCGGTCAAAATGCACCTGATCCTATTGTCGTACCGCATTTTCAATAGAGCCGTGAAATCAACCGCCGTGTACCGAAACTACAGAGCCTATTGTCACTTTCACTGATATCTCAGTAGCTATCCAGAGTATCTGCCCACGAGCCAGCATCCGCGCGAGCGAGCGTAGCGAGCGAGGGGCGCACTTCTCCCCAAGTTTTTGCGAGGGCACCCGACGAGTAAAAAGTGGTTAGTCGTCGGCTGGGGCTTCGGTCCCCGCGTAGCCGACCTCTATCTCGCCAGCGTCGAGTTCGGCCTCGACCTCGCGGGCCGCGGCCACCATGTTCTCCATCTTCGCGTAGGCCGCCTTGCGCGGAAGGAGCTTCAGGCCGCAGTCCGGCGAGACGGTGAGCCGTTCTGGGGGAACGACCTCGAACCCCTTCCGGATGTTGCGCTTTATCTCCTCGACCGTCTCGACCTCGGCGGAGTGGACGTCGACGACGCCGAGCGCGAGGTCCTTCGTGAACTCCGGTTCGGTGAACACCGGGAGCTGGTCGAAGTCGCCGTTCGTCAGCTCGAGGTCGTACTCGTCGACCGGGAAGTCGAGGATCTCCGGGTAGATGCGCGAGTAGTCGCCGTAGCAGACGTGCAGACCCAGGCGCACGTCCTCGGGGATGCCGTCGGCGATGCGCTCCAGGGTCTCGCCGACGATGGCGTGGTCGTCGGGCGTCGTGGCGAGCGCGGGCTCGTCGATCTGGACGTAGCGGGCGCCGGCCTCGACGAGCTTCTCCACCTCGAGGTTGACGAGTTCGGCGAGGTCGTATGCGAGTTCCTCCTCGGTGTCGTAGGCCTCGTTGAACGACCAGTTCGCCAGCGTGTACGGCCCGGTGATCGGTACCTTGACCGGGTGGGTGGCGACCGAGGAGGTGAACTCGAACTCGTCGACCAGCCACGGCTCCTCGTACCCGACCTCCGAGACGACCGATGGCTTGTCGAAGTAGTTGTGGCCCCACACCTTGACGGGGCCGTTGAACTCGTAGCCGGCGATCCGGTAGGCGAAGTACTCGACCATCTCGTTGCGCCGCATCTCGCCGTCGACGACGACGTCGAGGCCGGCGCGCTCGTGCTCCCCGGTGATGAGCCGGGCGGCGTCGTCGGTGGCCTCCTGCCAGTCGTCCTCGTCGAAGTCCTCGCCCGCTTCGTAGCGGTCGCGGGCGCGGTTCAGCCACGTCGGCTTCGGATAGGAGCCGACGACGGTGGTGAGCAGGAAGTGCTCGTTCGGGTGGTCGTCGGGGCGGAACTGCTCGCGGGTGTTCGTGTTCGTGCTCATGCTTCCACCTCCTCGAGTTCGGCGGCCTCGGCAAGCGCATCGAGCTTCGCCTCGGCCTTGTTCTGCGGCAGGTAGAACAGCTCGGTGTTCGAGGTGGCGTACACCGTCTCGAACGCCTGGGCCGGGACCTGCTCCTGGACCCACTCGATCCGCTCGCGGATCTTCGATGGGTCCTCGACGAGGGTGTTCTGCCCGTCGACGACCCCCAGCGCGATGGAGTCCTTCGTGCCGTACTCCTGAATGTTGTACAGGTTCGCCTCGTGGTCGGCGACGAAGTCGAAGCCGATGGCGTCGATATCGGCGTCCATCAGGTGGGCGTACGGCTTCTCCGGGATCGCCCCCCAGTAGGTGTGGACGACGACCTCGGCGTCCGTGACGGCGGCCACGGCGTCGATGGCCTCGCTCGCGAGCGCGTCGAGGTCCTCCCCGGGCGGGGTCTCGACGAGCGACGGTTCCAGCAGGAACAGCGTCTCGTGTTCGCCGAGCGCCGCCACTTCACCGGCGAGGAACTCGCCGAGCGCCGCGAGGAACGACTCCTCGTCGCCGTAGTGCTCGTCGGTCGCGACGTCGAACAGCGAGTACGGCCCCGGGAGGACGGCCTGGAGCGGCGCGTCGGTCAGACCCGCGGCGGCCTCGAGGTCGGCGGCGACGTCCCCGTCGAAGTCCAGGTCGCCCGTCACGACCGGCTCGCGGTAGAAGTTGTTGTTGTCGTAGTAGCGGACGATCCCGCGGGTCTCGACGGCGTCGTGGACGGCCAGCGGGTGGGCGAGCATGTCGTCCCACCGGGCCTGGCCCTCGACGACGCGGTCGAGGCCGGCCTCGACCTGCCGTCCGACGAGTTCCTCGCGGGTCCGGTCGTACGCGTCAGCGATCGTCCCGTCCTCGTCGCCGGAGACGAGGTCCGACTTCTGGTGCCCCTTCAGCTCCGAGAGTTCGTCCTTGGCCCAGTCCGGCAGGGGGAACAGCCCCGGCGTCGTGGACACGATATCGGTCATCGTCCGGCGCTACGTGATGCCGGCCTTTAATAATTGCTACATCGATTTATGATTGAAGGTTATTACAGAGCATGGGCCGCTCGCCTCGGCACGTGGGCTGGAACGGCTTCGAGCCGGGAGGTGGCCGTCCTCACCCGGGCGCCGACGCTCCCTCGGTCGGTCGGAGCGAGAGGACGACCAGTCGCTCGAACGGGAACGACTCCTCCGAGACCTCCCGCGTGGTCAGCCCGTTCGACCGTGCGCGGTCGCGGACGGCGTCGATACCGGTGAGCGAGGAGACCAGCAGCAGCACGCCGCCGCCGGGCGCGAGCACCCGCCGGACGCCGTCGAGGAACGGGTCGACCACCTCCCGTCCGGACTCGCCGCCCGAGAGCGCGCGTTCCATCCAGTCGTCGCGTTCCTCCTCCTCGGCGGTCGGGAGGTACGGGGGGTTGAACAGCACCCAGTCGAACGCCCCGTCGCGGAAGGGGGCGACGAGGTCGGCGCGGACGGCCTCGACGCCCGTCTCTCGCGCGCGCCGACAGGCGTGAGGGTTGACGTCGGAGCCGATCACCCGGGCGCCGGTCGTCTCCGCGACGGTCGACGCGACGTAGCCCGACCCGGTCCCGACGTCGAGGACCAGGTCGTCCCCCTCGACCCGGGTGACGGCGGCGCGGGCGAGGAGGTGGGAGTCCTCGGCCGCCTCGTACACCCGTGTCTCGACCCCCCGACGCTCGGCGAGGTCCGTCACCGCGTCGACCCCTCCTCGCGGCCGTCGCGCTCGTCGCCCTCGTCGCCTTCGTCGGTCCCGTCGTCGCCGTCGGCCTCGGCGTCCCCGTTCGCCTCTCCCCCTTCCCCGTCGCCGCCGTCGGTTGCGGGGGTCACGCCGGCCTCGCGGGCGGGTGGCGCCGGCGACCGAGTCTGATCCCTGCTCGAGACGGTCCGCTGTGGGAACGGTATCGCGATCCCCTCGCGCTCGAACGCGGACTTCACCGCCTCGACGACCGCGTTCTGTGCCTCCCACTTCCGGGCGATGGTCGGGTCGCGGATCCAGAACCGGCAGGTCAGCACGACCGCGGAGTCGCCGAACTCCGAGAGGACGACGTCCGGCGCGGGGTCGTCCGGCAGTTCCTCGCAGTCGGCCATCGCCGCCTCCGCGACCGCGGCCGCCTCCCCGGGGTCGGCCCCGTAGTCGACGCCGACGTCGACCTGCACCCGGAGCCAGTCGTGGCGCGATCGGTTGATTATCTCCGTCGCGGTCACCTGGTCGTTCGGGACGAGGACGTGCTCGTTGTCGAACGTGCGTATCTCGGTGTTGAACACGGTGACGTCGGTGACGGTCCCCTCCTGGTCGTCGACGACCACCCAGTCGCCGATCTCGAACGGCCGGGCGAACAGGAGGACGAACCCGGCGAGTATCGCGCCGAGCGTCTGCCGGGCCGCGAGGCCGACGATGACGCCGACCGCCCCCGCGCCGATGAGGAGGTTTCCCGGCTCCACCCCCCAGAGCGCCAGCACGAACAGGAACGCGGGGACGAACACGAGCACCTGGACGACGTGGTGTGCGACCTCGCGCTGGTGGGCCGAGATGGCGTCGTGTCTGGCCTTGCGTATGACGAACCGCTTGGTGATGCGGGTCGTCGTGTAGGCGGCACCGAAGACGACGAGGGAGATCATCACGAGCGCGGCACCCTCGCCGTCGAACGCGACGGCTCCCAGCGCGTCGCCCAACTCCCGCTGTAGCCCCCAGACGACCACGAGCACGCCGGCGGTGACGATACCGGCGGCGGTCACGACGAGCGACTGGACGGCCTCCGCGACGTCGCGGTCGAGCCGCCGCTTCAGCGGCCTGCCGAGCAGGTACGCCACCACGAGCGAGGCCAGGAACAGGGCGCCGACGGTGGCCGAGACGAGGACCCGACCGGCCCAGTCCAGCCCCCCGAGCGCCGAGACCTGACCCACGGCCGTCACGCCCCGCCCACCTCCGCGGCGAGCCGGGCGAGCCGGGCGAACTCCGCGGGCGTCACATCGCCCGCCCGCTTGCCCATCAGCTCCTCCCCGGCCGCGTCGACGACGGCGTCCGGGTCCGAGAGCCCCGAGATGTGGACCGTGTTCCGGACCGCGTTCCGCATGGTCTTGCGCCGCTGGGTGAAACACGCCCGGACGAGGTCCATGAACGCGGCCTCGTCGAGGAGGTCGTACTCGGGCTCGCGGGGCGTACACCGGACGACGGCGCTGTCGACGGCCGGCGCGGGGTCGAACGCCTCCGGCGGGACGGGTTCGACCACCTCCACCTCGGCGTAGTGACCGGCCGTCACCGACAGCCGGCCGTACTCGGGGGTCCCGGGGCCGGCGGCCATCCGCTCGGCGAACTCGCGCTGGAGCATCAGCACGAGAGGTCGCCGCTCGGGGAGGAGCCGGAAACAGACCTCGGAGGAGACGCCGTACGGGAGGTTGGAGACGCTCGCCGTGAACTCCGGGAGATCGACGTCTAAAGCATCGCCCTCGACGACATCCAGTCGATCGGCCGAGACCTCCGCGCCGAACTCCTCGCGGAGGAACGCGGCGAGGTCGGGGTCGCGCTCGACGACGGTCACCCGGTCGGCGACGGCCAGCAGGCGGTCGGTCAGCGCGCCCGTCCCGCCGCCGACCTCGAGGAGGTGTCCGAGGTCGGTCCCCTCGGGGAGGTAGCCGACGAGCCGGTCGAGCACGCGGTCGTCGACGAGGAAGTGCTGGTCGCGGTCCGGGTTCCCCCGAACGCCGGCCCGCCGGAGAAGCGCGTCCGGATCCCGACTGCCCGTCCTCGAGTGACGCCGGTCCCCTCGCTCGTCTCTCATTCGCTCTCGGTCGGTACCGGCCGCGCGCGTAAGAAGCCCTCGCTCCGTCCCGGCGCTTGGCCGTCCGGCCTTTCGACCGGGCGGGTCTCCGTTCCGCCCGACGGCGAGCCCGGGGTCGGGTCCGCCCTACGACTCCTTCGACCGGCGGGCGAAGATACGGTACTTGAGGTCCTCCTCGCGGAGTTCCTCCATGATCCGCTCGACGAGCACCTCGCGGGGTCGGTGGAGGCCGGAGACGCGTTCTTTGAGTTCCTCGAACGACTCGAACGGACCGCGCTTTCGCTCGTCGAGGACGTTGTTCCGGAGCTTCTTCCCGATGCCGGGGAGGAGGTTCAGCGCGTGCAGCCGGGTCGTGATCGCCTGGGCGTCGTTGTAGAAGTCGACGAACCGGCGCTCGTTCCGGTCGATGATGTCGTTGACGGCGTACTCCAGTTCCGAGCGCGCCGCGCCCGTCAGTCCCTCGAAGTCCACGGAACGGACCGACTGGACGTACTCGCCGGGCGGGTCGACGGCTACGGTGTCGCCGATCCCGATTCCGGAGTCGTCCTCGAGAGTCAGTTCGTAGAGCCCGAACTCCGCCTCGCCGAGGGCGTACGCGACCGGGGATTTCTGGTAGGCCGGCCGGTCGTCGTCCGGTCGGCCGTTGGGCAGCAGGTCCAGGACGACGGCCGTGGTCGGCGCCTCCGCTTTCGCGTCGTCGCCACCGTTCCCGGCATCGTCGCTCCGCGACCCGTGTTCGCTCATGTCACGACGGTAGGAGTACGGCCTATTAAAACACCTCGCCCGGGAACGGCCCGGGGGTCGGACGCATCGGGATCAGACGTACTTCGCGACCGTGTTGAGTATCTCGTCGAGCTCCTCGCCGTCCAGCGAGTAGCGCTGCTGGGCGTACACGGACCGGAGCTCGTCGCGGTCCCGCGGGAGCAGGTCGGTGATCTTGTGAGCGGTCGCCTCGTCGACCTTCTCGTACTCGAGGAGCTCCTCGACGAGCGCGCGGGCGTCCTCGGCGGAGAGCTCCGCAAACCGGTTGACGTGCTCGATGGCCCGCGCCAGCTCGTAGCGCATCTCGCGGTCCTCGTCGAGCGCGCGCTCGGCCTCGATGCCCGCGAGCACCTCCTTTGCCTCCGCGGTGGTGAGGTACTCCTGGTCGACTATCTCCTTGAAGATCGTCATTCCTCTTGGCGTCGGAGGTGGGCGGGGGCGGTGATCAGCGTCTTCGGCTTGCCCCCGTCGGTGATGCGGACCTTGAACGAGCGGCCCTGCTTGCCGACGACCTCGCCCGTGTGCCCGTTGAACCGCGGGTGGAACCGGCCCTTCGGGACGCTCGGGTCGATCTTGAGGTGGACCTTCTCGCCCTCGTCGTACTCCTGGATGGCCCGCTGTGGCGGGGAGGTCCCCCGTTCGCGCGGCTTGTTCCTCAGTTTGTTCCGCGTTCCCTGGAGAGGCCCGTTCGAACTCGGCATGGTCTTGGCTCCTCTTGCCCGCAGCGCACTATAAAAGGTGCGAAAGGCGCCTCGCGTCATCGGACCCACGGTCGGCGCCCGCTCGTGGGACCGAGGGGGAGAGCGGAGCTGTCAGCGCGGGGTCCTCGTCCGAGCGTGGCTGTCGCTAGCGGGTCGGCGAGCGGGAACGGTCGAGCGGCGGGTTCAGATACGACCGACCTGGTCGACCTTGACGGACTCGACGCCTTCGACCTCCGCGAACGCCTCCTCGACGGCGTCTGACCCGCCGGCGTCGTCGGGGACGATGACCGTCGGGAGCAGCGCGACGAGGCCGAACGCCACGTCGTCGCGGTCTACGCGGGAGATCTTCGCGCCCTCGGGGAGGGCGTTCTCGAGTCGCTCCTGGAGCGCGTCCAGGTCGATGTCGGGGCTCTGCGGCATCACCTTGAGTCTAGCGGCTACTTTTCCCATGCTGTATCACTTCAGGGGCCGGTGAACCCGCAGTCAGGGCACTCGTAGAGGTTACTCTGCTTGCGGCAGGTCGAACACCGGAATATGAGGTGCCCACAGTCGGGGCACTTGAAGCGAGCGGCGTTCGTGCCGGAGATGTTGATCCCGCACGACACGCACTTGCGGGTGCCGCGCTGCTGGCTTTCGCTCATACCCCACGTGAGTCCGGGGCGGCATTTAACCCTTCTCAAAGTCGCCGTGTCGCGGTGCTGTGGCCTGTCAACGGACACCAGCCGACGCCCGGATCTATCGGCCGAACCTCCAGACGCAGTTATACTACCACGGGACCTATCCGCCCCGTTCGACCACGCTCGGTCGGCCAGGTGAACGCGATAACAACCACGACACGGCAGAGCTGTGCGGAGCTGTTCGACCGGGAGATACGCGGGGTCTGGAGCGGGAACCACCTCGACGTGATCGGCGAACTGTACGCCCCGGAGTTCGAGTCCGGAACCACACGAGCCGGCGCGGGGACCGGGACGCTCGGCGACCGCGAGTCGATCGAGTCGATGCCCGCCGAGTGGGACGCGGCGTTCCCGGACATGGAGAGCGAGGTCACGACGGTCATGGAGGACGGCGACGCGGTGATGGCCGCCTGGGAGGCGCGCGGAACCCACGAGGGGACCTTCCGGGGTATCGAGCCGACGGGACGTAAGATCGACGTCGGCGGCTTCTCCTACCGCCGGGCCGAGGACGGTCGATTCGTCGCAGCGACCGACCAGGTGGGGATGATGACGATGCTCGCCCAGCTCGGTGTCGACCTCCCGCTGCAGGGTCGAGCCGGTCGCCCCGGGTCTGACCCGTCTCGGGGGTCACGACCCCGGGAGGATGTCGCCCAGCGCCGACCCGATGGCCATCGGGAAGAACGCCACGGTGACGTCACAGACGGACACCCACGGCCGCTCGATCCAGTCTACGCGACCCCACGCAGTCATCATGAGGACCGCCGTGATCGCCGCGACGGCCACCACGCCGAGGAGTTTCCGCGGGATCAGCCCGAAGATCGGGTTCCGGATCCGGACGTCCTGGATCTCCGCGACGTAGAGGATCCCGATGACGCTCAGTATCGCGAACGCGAGGGTTCCGAGGAAGTAGAGCGGGTGGGTGGCGACGAACGCGCCCACCTCGCCGGTGCCACCCTCGACGAACATCGGGATGCCGAACAGGAGGCTGCCCAGCAGCGCCTCCGCCGCGTCGGCCCGGTCGAACCCACTGATGACCCGGCCGAACGCCCCGCGCTGGGCGCGCAGCACCATCCGCTTGGTCTCCCGCACCCGCTCGCGTTCCTCGGGCGTATCGACGACCTCCTCGAGTGCCTCGAGTTCGTCGAACACGTCGGCCATGTCCGGCGGGGCCTCCGGCGACGGGTTCGACCCGCGAGGCGTCTCGTCCGCCGGGGCGTCAGCTGTCATACACCCGGGGGTCGACACGCCCGGGGGAAAGCCTGCCCGGTCGGCGCGACGACGTCGCCCCCGGAGTGACTACCACCGACGGACGAGGTCGGGCGGGGTCCGGGAGTTCGGCGACGTCACGTCGTCGATCC
>JBEPXB010000059.1:0-9074 GCA_041642135.1 Halobacteriales archaeon
CTACGAATCCCGTAATCGAATTTCGAATTTCGAATCCGTGAGGCGCTACCACGGGTCACCGTCCCGGCCGGCCGGTGTCGGCTCGAGGTCGGTCCCGGCGTCACCGCGTCGTCGAACTCGGCGGCGCGCTACCCACACCTGGACCCGTCATCGCCGGACGGCTCGATGTCGTTCCCCGCCGTGTCGCCATCGGCCGCCCCGCCGGAGTCGCCGTCCGCCGTTCCGCTCTCGGGCGCTCCGGTATCGGGGTCCGTGCCTCCACCCGGGAGGAACGGACCCGCATCGTCGTGAGTGAACGTCACCCGTTCACCGTCGGGCTGGCGGACGTGGGTGTGGAACCCCGCCCCCGGGTCGGCGAGTTCGGCCAGCGCCGACACCGACTCGAAGCCGTAGTGCGCCGGCACGCAGACCACCCGCCGACGCTCCTCGTCGCGGGCAACCACCAGCAGGAACACCCGCCCGGTCTCCGCGCGGTACACCTCGTACTCCCCGAACCGGCCGTCCCCGGTCCACGACTCGAGTTCCTCGAACTCGGCCCCGGGGACCGTCACCGCCAGTCCGAAGTCGTCGGGACCGGTCAGCGCCGTCGACTCCGTCGGGTGGAGTTCCAGCACCGACCAGCCCTCCTCGCGGTAGACGGCGGCGGTCGCCCTCATGTCTTCGAGGAGGGCCACCCAGTGGTCGGCGAGCGGATGGTCGGGGTCGAACGGTGTCGGACGGGACTCGGCCGGACCGCCGGCGGCCCCGTTCCCGTCCGCCCCCTCGCCGGGCTCGGCGTCGTCCATGTTCGACTCCCAGCGGGCGACGGCCGAAAACCCTGCCGGGACGGCTCACCGTCCCCCCGGCGTCATACGGACGGTTGTAGTCTTTTACCGGTGAGTGCCCGGACCGGGTCGGCGCTCACCGGTAAATCGTTACAACCGTCCGTATCAGTCCTCGCTCGAGTCGGGGAAGAACGGGGCGGGGTCCTCGTGTTCGACGACGAACTCGGTCCGGTCGAGCGTCCGCAGTCGCGTGGCGAGCCGTCCGGACGCCTCGGCCGCCGACTGGAGCTCCGGAAGCCGTGCGTGCGAGTAGTAGAGCGGGACGAGCGCGACCCGTTCCTCCGGTGTGGCCTCGAGTGCGACGACGGCGAACATCACGCCAGCGGCCGACCCCCGGTAGACGCGGTAGTTGTCGACCCCCGACTCGCCCAGCAGGTCGGTCAGATCGGCGAACTCGTTGTCCGCGAGGAGGACGGTGAACCCCGGCAGGTCCGGATCGACGGTGACGTCGCCGGGCCGGAGTTCCAGCGCCGTCCAGCCCCGCTCGCGGTACTCCTCGGCGGTGGCCTCCATGTCATCCAGCATCGCCTCCCAGTGCTCCGTCGCGCCGACGAGCGGGTGGTCCACCGAGCGGTCCATCGCCTCGAACGGGGGTCCGTGGCGTCAAAAGGGTTGCCGGTCGTCGATGGACGGTGTTCGGATAGGCGACGCTCGACCGGGGAACGGGATCCGGGCGGAGTCGAAGTGGCTGCTCGCTCCAGGATGCACGGCGAAGGAATAGGGATTAGCAAAAGTTTCCAGATATCCGACTGGCGTATTCATCCATAGCTGACAGAACTGCTGTGACGAATACAGCGCGCGTATCTTGCACGTACCTCCGTTCGAAATTGGATTGGCTACGGGGGAATTTTGAACCGGATTCAGGAGACGGAAGGAAAGTGTCCGTTCCGACGGATGGCCTCTACTCCGGTGACACCACCTCGTAGGGGAGCATCATCTCCTGGTCTTCGTGTTCGAGGATGTGACAGTGCCAGGGGTACAGTCCGGTGTAGCCAGTGAAGTCGGGCTTGATGCGGACGACCTCCTGTGGGTTGACCAGCACCGTGTCCTTGTGGAAGCGGTTGTTCGGGTTCGGCAGCGTGGGCGTCCCCGAGAGCGTCATGTAGTCGTGGACGTCGGGCCTATTTGTGGCCTCACCGTCGATGAAGTCTTGGGCAGCCTCCTGGTATCCCGCCTCGTCGTCCCAGGTGAAGGCCTCGCGCTCTACCACTTCGAAGTCGACGAGGTGTAGGTGAATCGGGTGGGAGTCACCCGTGGTGTTGTACAGCTCCCAGACTTCGGAGGTGCCGAGCGTCGGATTCACTACCGCGTCGTCATCCTCCCAGAACGCGAGGTCGAGGAAGTGGCTGTCCAGTTCGGCTCCCGCAAACTCTCCGCTCTCGACCGTAAACACCGCGCTGTCGAGCGTGAACGTCCGGGTGATCCCGGACGGAGTGGTTTCCGGCTCCTGGTATCGGTCGGTGATACGGTCGAGGAACTGCTGGGGCGGGATAGTCTCGTCCGGTTGCGTCACCGTCTCGGTGACCCGGATCTGGAGCATCTCGCCCATCGACAGGATATCCGGGCCGCTGTTCTCCCCGGCGTACGGGAACTCGGCGTCGTTTTTGAGCGTGAACGTGGTCCCTTCGTAGCCGCTGAAGTCGACGACCACATCTGCGCGCTCCGCACCCGAGAGGAGCATCGAGTCGATCGGACCTTCTGGGCCGACCGTGCCGCCGGGGCCCACGTTGACGACTTCGTCTAGGAAACCGAGGTCGACGCCGATCTGTTGCATTAGCGGGACGTCGGCGTAGGAGGCGGTGTTCTCGTTGTAGAACTGCAGGTTGAACGTCCGGTTGTTCGACCCGTTCAAAAGACGGAACCGGTAGGATCTGGGTTCGACTTCGAGGTACGGATACACCTTGCCGTTGACGACTGGGATGTCGCCGGCGAACTCCGCCTCGTAGTCGTCCTCGTCCCCCGGTGGGTAGAACAGGTCGCCGTTCGATTCGAACGTCCGGTCCTGAAAGAGAATCGGCACTTCGTACTGCTTGCTCGGGAGCGCGTTCTCCATCGGGTCCCGGAGCAAGTAGAAGCCAGCCAGGCCGGCGTAGACGTTCAGGCGGGTGATCCCGAGCGCGTGGTCGTGGTACCACAGGGTCCCAGGTTTCTGGTCGTTCGGGTACTCCTTGGGATTCTTGTACGGCACTTCGCTGTCCGGGACGCTTTCGATGTCCGCGGCAGTCCGGCCGTCTGATGAAATCCACGCCTCGGGGTAGCCGTCGTCCTCCGGGGCGACCACGCCACCGTGAAGGTGGGCGACCGTCCGGACGGCCGGGGCACCGTGACCGGCGCCGTGGATGCGCTCGTCGACGCTCAAGAGGTGGTCCTGGGGGAGGTTATTGACGTATTCGACTTCGACGGGACGCTCAGGACGCGCCTCGATAGTCGCTGCGGGATACGTCCCATCGTACCCCCAGAGGGTCGTGTCCTTCCCCAGCGAACTGGGGAGGACGGTCTGATCGAACTCGGTCAGTTCGATCTCGTAGCGATCCGTCCCTCCCTTCTTGCTGACCGGCGTCAGCACCCCCGGTCTCGGGAGTGGGTCCTCCCACTTGTGATCTTCGAGTGCCAACGGGGTATCGCCCGTAACGGCTGCGACTCGTCCCGTGGTCCAAGGGACTGTGGCGAACAATCCGGCTGCGCCAGCTGCTTTGAGAACGCTCCGTCGATAGGGGTTGTGTGAAGGCTTTCGTTCGTCGCTCATGATTTCCTCATCGCATGGTACCGATGTGTGGCATCCGTAGGCGCCGTTCACCGCTACCATGCTAGTTACAAAATTACGAATCTATTAGATATAAAAATGATGGTAAAGCTAGACGGCGGTAGCCATCGCCGACGCGCTGCCGAACAGCCGGGTCGTTACGTTAGAGGGGCAGGGCAACGTCGCGATGAATACCGCACCCGGCTCTTCGTCGATACAGTGGCCGAATTCATCCGAGAGTCGAGGGGCGGATATCGAAGTTAGGGTGACGCTGGGAATTCTGCGGACTCGTACAGTGGGAACATCACATGGTACGTCTCGATGTCGATATTCCGGACCTTGTAGGCTTCTCTCAAACTGGAGTGAATATCGGACTCGAATAACCTACTTGCTGACCCCTCGGAGTCGAATACGTAGATGCCACCGACCCGTCCACTCTCCTCATCGTGGAGATAGAACATCTGGAGCAACCCGTCCATCTCCCCATATTTCTGGGAACGTTCTCGGAACAGCGATTCGACCTCGTCTACATCCAATGCTGACTCGTACGTGATGAATACTACCTCCATGGAATTTCACCGATTGCACTGCGCTATCTGATAGAATAACGTTTCTTGACATAGTTGGCGAGGCATCAACTGCGGAGCGTTCGGTTTGCACAACTCCCGTCCAGCCAGACGTACTGCTGGCTCGGAGAGGTCATTAGGGAGGTCCCTGGTGCATATAGCCTCTACATGCAGCACGCTACCTTGGACACCTCTTCGGTAGGTTGCTCATACGTTGCCGAATCGAGCGCGCGTATTTCGCATGGCTTCCACGAGTCACGAACGTTCTACGTATTGTCCAAGGAGGTGGTTTACCTTTGATCTCGGCCAGGAGGAGGTTTCTATCTTAAGCTCTGCGGGCAGTTCAGACCCGGTAATCCAGGCGTCGACCCTTCTTCGATGAAGGTCCGGTTTCCGATTCATCCAGGCGTGACCATGCTCGGGAACGTACCGGGCTTCAGCATCGGGCATTAACTCGGCGAGTGCCGCGTTTGAGGGCCTCACCACTGGGAAATCTTGCTCTCCCGCGACTAGGAGTGTTCGGCAGGGAGCCTCGAGTTCTTCTTTCCGAAGCTCGGGGTTGTTGGCATCGTTGAGCGCTCGTCGAAAGGAGTCGGGCGAGGCCATCTGGAGATCGCGCTTATCCTGCTCGTCGAACGCAAACATCCGGGCGGTCAGTTCGACGACGGGTTTCGTATGGATGAACGACGAGAAGAGATCCACTCCGAGTTTCACCAGCGAGGCAAACCGGTACGGCAGGACTCCCGCTCCGTCAACGATTACGGTTTTCAGGAGATCCGGCTGCCGTCCGAGCAGGTTGTGAGAAACCGCACCGCCGAGGGATTCCCCAACCAGGTGCGTGCGCTTAGAGGGGATCTTCTCTCGAATAGTTTCAGCGACGAGATCAGCAGTATCGGAGAGGGACCGCCAGGACAGGTGATTGCTACGCCCGAATCCAGGGAGGTCTGGTGCGAGACAGTGGAACTCGGAGAACTACTGCATATGGTCGGCCCACATCCGACCACTTACACCGTCGGCATGGAGGAAGACGATCGCCTCATCGCCGGGGTCACCGGACTCTTTTACCTGAAGTTCGGTCATGGGTTGCTCCCGTTTCCTCCGGATTGGTTGGGAGAGAGATATGGCCCCCTGGTGTATAATGATCCGGTCATGCTGACTACACCCTCTATATCGCGCACGGAGATTGCAGCGAGTCAGAATCCCGTTAGGCCGGAAAGCACGAAGACTTCTGCTAATCCCTATAAGGACCACGGAGCGGCCGAAGGCCGACCGAGGAGCGCGGCGAGCCCCGCGACTGGAGCGGACAGTGGCTTCGGGGTGGTTGTCGAAGCGTTCGACGCTGTCTCTTCCCGTCTATCCAACCATCACCCGGACACTGGCTCAGTCGTCCGCTTCGGCGGGCGTCCGGTCGCCCTCCAGGGGCTCGCTCTCCCAGTACGGATGGTCCTCGACGGCCCGGAAGCAAGCCGCCCGCTGGCCGCCGCCCACGTCGAACGACTCCGGCGACTCCTCGCGACAGGCCTCCCGCGCGTACGGACACCGGGTGTGGAACCGGCACCCGCTGGGCGGGTTCCGCGGCGAGGGGACGTCCCCCTCGAGCGCGTCGACCCGGCGGCCGTACTCCTCGGTCGAGGCTCGGGGGACGCTCTCGAGCAGCGCCTGCGTGTAGGGGTGGGCGGGGTTCTCGAAGATGTCGTCGACGTCGCCCGTCTCGACGATCTCGCCGAGGTACATCACCGCGACGCGGTCGGAGATATGTCTCACTACCGAGAGGTCGTGGGCGATGAACAGGTAGGTCAGGTCGAACTCGTCCTGGAGGTCCTCGAGGAGGTTCAGGACCTGCGCCTGTACGGAGACGTCGAGCGCCGAGACGGGTTCGTCGAGGACGACGAGTTCGGGTTCGAGCGCGAGCGCGCGGGCGATGCCGATGCGCTGGCGCTGGCCGCCGGAGAACTCGTGGGGGTAGCGGTCGATCTGTCCCGCCGAGAGCCCGACCCGCTCGAGGAGGTCCTTCGCCCGCTCGCGGCGTTCGGCCCGGTCCGCGATGTCGTGGATGTCGAGCGCCTCGGTGATGATCTCACCGACGGTCATCCGGGGGTCGAGGCTGGAGAACGGGTCCTGGAAGACGACCTGTGCGCGCCGGCGGAAGGCCCGGAGTTCGTCCGAACTCATCGCGAGCAGGTCCTCGCCGTCGAAGGTGATCCGGCCCGCCGTCGCGTCGCGGAGCCGGAGAACCGTCTCGCCGGTCGTCGACTTCCCGCAACCGGACTCGCCGACGAGCCCGAGCGTCTCGCCGCGCTGGACGTGGAAGGAGACGCCGTCGACCGCCTTCACGCTCACCGGCTCGCGCCCCAGCAGCCGGTCGGTGAGCGTGTCCCGCTCGAAGTAGTACTTCTTCAGGCCCTCGACGCGGAGCAGCGGCTCGTCACCGCCAGTCCCGTCCCCGTCCTCGCTCCCCGGGGGGTCGGGGACGCCGTCGCCCGCGAGGTCCTCGCGGTCGAAGGTGCGGTTCCCGTCCCCGTCGGTGTCGCTCACTCGGCCTCACCCCCGAAGTGGTCGGGCGAGAGCGCCTCGTCCGGGTCGTAGGCCCGCTGGGCGAGCACGCACTTCGCGCGGTGTTCGGGCCCGCCCTCGGCGTCGAGTTCGGGCGGCTTGCGGAGGCAGTCCCGCATCGCCCTCGGACACCGGTCGGCGAAGTAACACCGGTCCTCCATCTCCGAGTCGAGGAGCGACGGAACGTTCCCCTCGATGGGCTGGAGCCGCGGTCGGGGGTCCTGGAGGTCGGGGATCGAACCCAACAGCCCCTGGGTGTAGGGATGGGTCGGGCTGTCGAACACGTCGGCGAGGCTCCCCCGCTCGACCACCTCGCCGGCGTACATCACGCAGACCCGGTCGCACATCCGGGCGATGACGCCGAGGTCGTGGGTGATCATCACGATACTCATCCCGCGCTCGGCCTGGATCTCCCGGAGGAGTTCGAGGATCTGCGCCTGGATGGTGACGTCGAGTGCCGTGGTCGGTTCGTCGGCGATCAGGAGATCCGGTTCGCCCGCGAGCGCCTGGGCGATCATCGCCCGCTGGAGCATCCCGCCGCTGAACTGGTGGGGGTACTCCTCGGCCCGTTCGGCGGGGTCGGGGATGCCGACCTGTTCGAGCAGGTCGACAGCGCGGGCGTGGCTCGCCTCGTTCACGTAGTCCCGGCCGGGGAGCAGGCCGTCGACGAGGTAGTTCATCAGCCCGTAGCCCTGCGTGCGCGAGCGGGTCGACCGCGGGTTCGCCCGGGCGCGGCGCTGGACCTCGACGGCCTCGGCGATCTGCTCGCCGACCGTGATCGAGGGGTTGAAACTGCTCATCGGGTCCTGGAAGATCATGCTGAACGACGGACCACGAAGCGCGCGGCGCACCCCCTTCGGGACCGTCCGGAGGTCGACGTGGTCGCCCTCGACGTTCGCGCCGCGGTCGCGGAACTCCTCGGCGAGGTCGGGGCTCCGGTACCACACCTCGCCGCCCGTGATCCGCCCGGGCGAGTCGACGAGGTCGATCACTGACAGCGCGGTGACGGACTTTCCGGAGCCGGACTCCCCGACGATACCCAGGATCTCGTTGTCCCGGACGTCGAAGCTCACCGACTCGACGGCGTTGACCTGGCCGTCCTCGGTGAAAAAGCGCGTCGAGAGGTCCCGGACCCGGAGGAGGTCCTCGCGGGTCGCCGTGGCCGGCCGGCCGGCGGCGGTCTCGCGGCTCACGGTCCACCTCCCTCGCCCTCGATGCCGGGGTCGAGCGCGTCCCGCAGCCAGTCGCCGAGCAGGTTTATCCCGACGACGGCGAGCACGATCGCCAGCCCCGGAACGGTCGAGATCCACCACTGCCCGGAGGTGATGTAGTCACGGCCCTGCGAGATGTCGAACCCCCAGGAGAGGGTCGTCCCCGAGAAGCCGAGGAACGACAGCGCGCTCTCGAGCAGGATGATCGCGGCGATCTGGATCGTCCCGAGCACGAGGATCGGCGTGATGGCGTTCGGGAGCACGTGTCTTGTGATGATGCGGTTGTTCCTCGCGCCGAGCGCGCGGGCGGCCTTGACGTACTCCTCCTCGCGCAGGGAGAGCGCCTCGCCCCGGGCCACCCGGGCGAACCAGACCCAGTTGACCAGCCCGACGACGATGACGACGGTCCCCGGGAGGACGAACGTCTCCGGCATCTCCCCTGCGAACCCGGCAGCGACGAACGGGTCGGGGACCGGGACGGCGGCCCGGCCCCAGAGCCCGATGAGCGCGATGGCGAGCACGAGCGACGGGAACGCGAGGCTGATGTCGGCGATGCGCATCAGCGTGTCGTCGACCTTCCCGCGGTGGTAGCCCGCGAGCAGTCCCACCGGAACGCCGATGAACGCCGCCAGCAGCGTCCCCAGGATGCCAACTAGAAGCGAGGTTCGCGCCCCGTAGATCACTCGCGAGAGCATGTCCCGTCCGAGCGAGTCGGTCCCGAGGGGGAACTCGGGCTTCGCCGCGATGGTCTTGGTCTCGTTCACCAGCCTGATCTCCCCGTCCACGAACTCCGAGGAGGTGGACTCGACGGTCTTCGAGAAGCCCAGCGGCGGGAGCTGTGACTGGTTGAGCCGCTGTGTGGTCGGGTCGTGCGGCGCGAAGAAGGGCGCGAAGATCGCCACCAGCAGGATGCCGACCACGAGCACCAGCCCGAGCTTCGCGAGCGCGCTCCGCTGGAACTCCCGCTTGAGGTTGCGCTTGACCCGCGGCGATATCGAGACGGCGTTTTCGAGGAACTCCCGGAGCCTGTCCAGCACCATCAGTCGTACACCACCTGCGGGTTGACGTACGCGTAGAGCGTGTCGACGAGGATGTTCACGAGCACGAAGCCGGTCCCGATGACGATGAGGCTCCCCTGGAGGGTCGGCCAGTCACGGAGGTTGATGCTCTGGATGAC
>JBEPXB010000060.1:0-508 GCA_041642135.1 Halobacteriales archaeon
TGCCACGGGAGGAAGTTCGAGGTGCGCTCGTCCCCGCCGGTCCGGATGATGAGGTCCACGGCCCGCGCGGGGCCGTCGTAGAGCCGTTCCTCGACGGCGGCCGTGTCGACGTCTTCGGGGTCGAGGTCGCCGGCCTCGACGGCCCGGGCGACGTCGCGGGCGGCCGAGAGCAGTTCCGCGCGGCCGCCGTACGCGACTGCGAGGTTGAGGGTGAAGCGGTCGTAGCCGCGGGTACGCTCCTCGGCGTAGTCGATGGCCTCGCGGACCCGCTCGGGGAGGCGGTCGAGTTCGCCGATGGCGCGGACGCCGACCTCCCGCTCGTGGACCTCCTCGCGGTCGGCGAACGTCTCGAGCTTCGCGGCCATCATGTCGAACAGCTCCTCGCGTTCCTCCTCCGGGCGGTCGAAGTTCTCCGTGGAGAAGGCGTAGAGGGTGAGCTCCTCGACGCCGAGGTCGGCACACCACTCCAGCATCCGCTCGGTCGTCTCCATGCCGGCGCGGTGGCCGT
>JBEPXB010000060.1:518-9070 GCA_041642135.1 Halobacteriales archaeon
TCCTCCCCCCGGTCGCGGGCGTACCGTCGGTTGCCGTCCTGGATGACGGCGACGTGGGTCGGTCCGTCGGAGAGCTCCCGTTCGAGGAGGCGTTCGTAGACCCTGAGACCGAGCCGGCGGACCCGTCGGAGCATCTACCGGGGACATCTCCGGCGACGCATATGTGCCTTGTGACCGGTTCGTGCGTCGTGTTCTCGGACCTCACGTCCGTGGACCGATCGACTACTCCGGCCCGGCGGGATGGACTCGCCCCGTCGTAGTGGCCCACGTAGTGATTATATAGTGATACGACGGGGCCGAACATCGAGAATCTCGGAAGCCGAGGAGCCACGAGACGCCCCGAGCGGGGCTGGACGGCCCGTTGAGCGCGTTTATCGCCGGTTCGCGAGCCATCCGCAGGGTTTTTATTAGGGGATGCCATCTGGGAGGCTGTAATGGCGACCGGTACGGTTGACTTCTTCAACGATACGGGCGGTTACGGCTTCATCGAAACGGACGAATCCGACGAGGACGTCTTCTTCCACATGGAGGACGTCGGCGGTCCGGACTTAGAGGAGGGCCAGGAGGTCGAGTTCGAGATCACGCAGACCGACAAGGGTCCGAGGGCGAAGAACCTCACCCGCCTATAGAGATGGCGACTGGCAAAGTAGCCTTCTTCAACGATACGGGCGGGTACGGCTTCATCGAGACCGAGGACGCGGACGATGACGTCTTCTTCCACATGGAGGACGTCGGCGGTCCGGACTTAGAGGAGGGCCAGGAGGTCGAGTTCGAGATCGTGGAGGCCGACAAGGGCCCCCGCGCGAAGAACCTCGTCCGGCTGTAGTCGCTCGGACGTGTTCCGTCCGACGTAGCGCCACGATAGTGGCCTCCGCGGACCGACGGTAGTACCGCCGGAGCCCGTTCTCCGCGACCGATACCCCGCGACGCCGAGATACGTCGCCGTGGACGCGTTCGCGACGCGGCGGTATCGGTAGCGGTAAACGGCCCGAAGTCGGAGTCGTGGCATGGCCGACGCGACCGACGAGGACCTCTACCGGCGGACGATGGCGCTCCTGGAACCGGGCGATATCGAGCTGGTCGGGGTCATCCTCCACACGGAACTCGGCACGGATTCGGAGCCGGCGCTCCACCAGGTCACCCTCGAGGCCGGGGACGTGATCGCCGAGCACGCGGGGTTCGACCCGACCGACACCTACGTCCACTCGGGGAACGACGACCCCGATTTCGGGCTGAACCAGCACCAGGGACTCACCCTCGCGGACGACGAGTTCGTCTGGGAGTGCCAGCAGCTCCTCCGGGAGGGGACCTACGACGTGGTGTTCTACTACGAGGCGTCGGCCGACCAGGAGGGGATCGTCGAGGCGCTCCGCGAGGACGGCCACCGGGTCACCCCGGTCCCGTGAACATGGTTGGTAATGCGACGGCTTTAATCCATACTGATTGTTAACAACGGTAGAGTGAACAGTTCGCCCGGCGGGCCGTGCCGTTCGACCGGAGGTCCCTGAGCCGTGTCGACACCGACCGAGCTGGCCGAAGGCTCCGACGTCGGAGGCTCGGAGGCGGTCCTGGTCAGGACGGGGACGACCGACCCGGTGACCGCGCTCGGGGCGGCGTCGCGGGCGCCGGACGACGGGCCGTTACTGGCGGTGCTCGCGACGGTCCCGAGGGAGCGACTCGAGCGTCGGCTGGCCGAAGCGGGCTACGACCCCGACGAGAGCCTCGTCGTGGATTTCGTGCCGCCGTCCGAGGGGCCGGTTCGGGACGAACCCGGGCGGGGACACGGCGACGTCGCGGGGATCTCGATGGAGCTCGTCGGCAGGTTCGACGCGCTGGCCGAGGCGGGCGGCCTCGTCTACCTCGACTCGCTCGAACCGTTCGTCTCCGTGGCGGGGTTCGAATCGACGTTCCGGTTCCTGATCATCGTCGCGTCGCGGGCACGGACGGCGGGGGTCCCGCTCGTCGCACGGCTGGATCCCGACGCGGTCGACCCGGTGACCGCGGGGACGCTGGTGGAGGCGTTCGACCGGGTCGTCGAGGGGCCACCGGACGGCCCGAGCGTGTCCGACTGAGGAACGGGAACGCGCGGGTCGGACCACCCGCGAACGGGACCCTTATGCCCGCACCGGCCGGACTCGGAGGTATGAGCGAGACCGTCCGTCTCGACCGCGCCGACCGGGCCGTCGTCAACGCCTTCCAGGGTGGGTTCCCGGTCACGGAGCGGCCGTTCGAGCCGGCCGCCGCGGCGCTTCGCGAGCGCGGTGTCGAGGTCACGGCCGAGGAGCTCCTCGAACGGGTCCGACGGCTCGACGAGGAGGGGGTGCTCTCCCGGTTCGGGCCGCTGGTGAACGCCGAGGCCATCGGCGGGACGGCGACGCTGGTCGCGATGCACGCCCCGCCGGAGCGGTTCGACGAGGTGGCCGACCTGGTGAACGCCCACCGCGAGGTGGCGCACAACTACGAGCGCGAGCATTCCCACCTCAACATGTGGTTCGTCCTCAGCGTCGCCGAGGAGGACGAGGTCGACCGTGTGCTCGCCGAGATCGAGAACGAGACGGGCCAGCCGACGTACAACATGCCCAAGCAGCGGGAGTTCCGCGTCGAGGCGAAGTTCCTCCTCGACGGCCCCGTTTCGGATGGGGACGTCGACCTCTCGGGGCTCGGGCCCGACGTGGAGCCGACCGACTCGAGGGCGCTCACCCCCGACGAGCGGGACCTCGTCCTCGCGGTTCAGGACGGGCTTCCGGTCACCGCGACGCCGTACCGGGACATTGCCGAGAGGCTCGGTCGGGACGTGGACTGGGTGCTCCGGACGCTGAAGCGGTTCGTCGCGGAGGGGAAGATACGGCGCGTGGGTGTGGTCCCGAACCACTACGCGCTGGGTTACACGGAGAACGGGATGACCGTCTGGAACGTCCCGGACGAACTGATCGAGGAGGTCGGTCCCGCGGTGGCGTCACTCGAGTTCGTCACGCACTGCTACGAGCGGCCGCGCCACGAGGGGGTCTGGCCGTACAACTTCTTCGCGATGACCCACGGCCGGAGCGAAGAAGAGAGCGAGGCGCGGATCGAGCGGGTTCGAGAGCGGATGGAGGAGTTCTGGGACGTCGACGAGGACGACTGGGACACGCTGTTCTCGACCCGTATCCTGAAGAAGACCGGGATTCGGCTGGCCGAGCGCGCGGACGCCAATACCGAGGGGTGAGGGAAAAGTGATGGCCGGGTCGGCACGGTTCGGAAATCGAACAGGGGAGTGGAGCCGTCGGCGGGACCCGGACCGAGAGCACGTCCGGAACTCACGACGGAACGGAAGCCCTCGACGAACCGAACGCCCACAACGGAACGGAAGCCCTCGGCGTCCGCACTCGCGCGGACCGCGCTGCGGTCCTCGCGCCTACGGCGCTGCGGTCCTTGCGGGCTCCGTGCGTCGCGCAGACGCCTCGCCCTTCCAGTCCGCCAGGGCCGCGACAGCGACAGCCACACGCCTCCCCAGCCGACTCCCTCGTTCGGTTCGCTCCCTTCGGTCGCTCACCTCTCTCGCGGCTTCGCCGCTCGCATCCGAGGTGCGTCGCTCCGCTCGCACCTCGCTACGTCGTCCCTCGCACGGCGCTGTTCGCCCACGAGCGGGCTCACAGCGCGCGCCGACGGCTCCGGGACCCGGACTCCGAGAGGTATCGAGAACACCGCGACCGGGTCCAGTTCCGAAACACCCCCGTTTCCCGTCGAACGGAGCCACCGAAGTCGAGGGGAACCGCGCATGATCCCCCTGCTCCACGACTTCACGGGCGAGGTCGTCCTCGTGTTCGGTGGCGGTCCCGTCGGGGCACGGAAAGCGAGACGGTTCGGTCGGGAGGCCCGCGTGATCGTCCTCAGTCCGGCGTTCGCCGACTGCGAGTTCCGGCTCGACGAGCGCCGCGATCCGGATGCCGGTGTGGAACTCGTGCGCGTGGCACCCACCCCCGACGAGGTCGGGTGGTGGTTCGACCGTACCGAACCGGCGCTCGCCGTGGCCGCGACGGACGACGAGGCGGTGAACGCGGCCGTCGCCCGCGAGGCGCGCGAGCGGGGTGTCCTCGTCAACCGGGCCGACCGCTCGGGCGAACGCGACGCGGGGAGCGTCGTCGTCCCGGCGACCGTCCGGGAGGACCCCGTCGTCGTCGCGCTCGCGACCGGCGGCTCGGTCCCGGCGCTCTCGCGGTACCTCCGCGAGCGACTCGACGGGGAACTCGAGGGTGCGGGCGAGATGGCGTCGATCGCGGGCGAGCTACGCGAGGACCTGAAACGACGCGGGGTGGCCCCGGAAGACCGGCGGAGGGCGGTCCGGTCGGTGGTCCGCGACGCGGGCATATGGAAGCATTTAGGTTCGGACACGGACAAGGCCCGACGAACGGCCGACGCCGTCGTGGCCGACGAACTGGGTGATCACACGTGACAACGCCGACCGGACTGCTCTCGGGCGTCAGCGTCTCTCACAGGCGTGCAGGCGTCGACGACATCGACCGCGCCTCCCGCGAGCCACGGGTCGAGGCCGTCCGGTCGCTGCTCGAGCACGAGGGGGTCCGCGAGGCGTTCGTCCTCCAGACGTGCAACCGCGCCGAGGCGTACGTCGTCGCCGACGACGCCGAGACCGGTCGGGCCGCCCTCGCCCCCTACACCGACGAGGTACCCGACGATGCGGTGCTCGAACTGGACCACGAGGCGGGCCTGCGCCACCTCCTGCGGGTCGCCGCGGGCCTCGAGTCGCTCGTCGTCGGCGAGGACCAGATCCTCGGTCAGGTCAGTTCGGCCTTCGAGGACGCCCGCGAGGCGGGCGGGATCGGACCCATCCTCGAGGACGCAGTGGTGAAGGCGCTCCGCGTGGGCGAGCGTGCGCGGAACGAGACCGCGATCAACGAGGGCGTCACCTCGCTGGGCTCGGCCGCGGTAGCGCTCGCTCGGCGCTCGCTGGAGACGGCCCTCGACGAGGCGACGGCGCTCGTCGTCGGCACCGGCGAGATGGGGACGCTCACGGCCCGTGCCCTGGAGGGGAACGTCGAGCGCATCCTCCTCGCCAACCGGACGGCCGAGACCGCCGAGCACCTCGCCGGAACGCTCGATACCGACACCGAGGTGCTCGGACTGGACGCGCTCCCGGACGCGACGGCGGCGGCCGACCTCGTCGTCACCGCGACCGGTAGCGAGGTACCGATCCTCGGCGCCGCGGCCCTGGCGGACGCCGGGCGGACGCTGGTCGTCGACCTCGCCCAGCCCCGAGACGTCCCGGTCGCGGCCGGGGGACTCGAAGGGGTGACGCTCCGCGATCTGGACGCGCTGGAGTCGGTCACCGACGAGACCCGCGCCCAGCGCCGCGAGGCGGCCGAGGCGGTCGAGGCCATCGTCGAGGAGGAGCTCGACCGGCTCGCCACCCAGTACAAGCGCAAGCGCGCCGACGACGTCATCGCGGCGATGTACGAGGGGGCCGAGGAGCTGAAGGCCCGCGAACTCGACACCGCCATCGCCCGGCTGGAGGCCGCCGAGGGCGAGTTCTCGGCCGAGGAACGCGAGGTGGTCGAGTCGCTCGCCGACGCGCTCGTCGGGCAGCTGCTCGCGCCGCCGACGCGGAGTCTCCGCGACGCCGCCGAGAACGACGACTGGGCGACCATCGACACCGCACTCGAACTCTTCGGCCCCGGCCTGCGCCCCGACCCGGATCAGGTGGCGCGGTTCCTCGATGGCGTCGACGAAGTCGATGACGGCATCGAGGAAGCCACGGGGCCCGACAGCGGCGAGAGCGGCCCAGACGAGGAACTCCCCGCGGACGTCTCACCCGAGGACCTCCCGGCCGACGTCCACGAGCGAGTCCCTTCGGCGGTGCTCGAGCGGCTCGAGGACTGACCCGGGACCGGTCGCCGGTCACACGGAACCCCGCGAGTTACGACCACCGACAGTAGGTCGAGGACTCGACGGTCGTCGGGTCGGCGGCGGTAGCTCGCCGGTCCGTTCGACCCTCTAGGAGATCGGAGACGCTATCCTATCGGTCGTGTCGCTCGCGTCCCTGTCGTTGTCCCCACCAGCGGAGCCACTCGGCGACGTGGCCGCGCATCCCGTCGACGCTGACCCGGACGGTGCCGTCGAAGCCCCATCGGGCCTGCTCGGCGTCGTCGCCGTAACTGAGCGGGACGTCGACGGTGAGGTCCTCGAAGGTCGCCTCGATGTCCGCCTCCTCGTCGATCGACGCGTCGATCACCTCCTCGATGGCGTCCATCCAGGTGTACAGCTGGGCCGGCGATTCGGCCCGTGCCGTGGGAGACTCGGAGCCTTTGGACATGGTCGTTACTCCGGGTTGACCGTCGACCGGGTAAACCGTTTCGACGGTCCTCCGGCCGTGGGAACGATGCGAGATAGGGTGGTTCGCATGCGAGGGACGGGACTCCGCGTCGAGCGAAGGAACCGGTCGAGGAAGGTGGTGCAGGAGACGGAACAGGCAAGCTATCCGACGCTGATGAATCCGACCGCCACCGGCGGGCGGTGCGGAAGACACCAGCTACTGTACCGCGTGAGCGAGCGGCCTTTTTCATCCATGTTTTTTGCGAGGAGAGGTGCGCGAAGCGCACCCGACGAGCAAAAAGATGGTGGTCTAGTCCCCGGCGTGTCGGTTCGCCCGCGAGGGCGGAGGTACTTGGTCGTCGTGGTAGCCCGGCCGGTCCGGGTCCGTCTCCCGGTTGATGTGCGCGAACCGTTCGGGGGCGTTCGCGAGCGGGTGGGCGGGGTTCTCCGCCGAGCGGATGCGAGCGGCCCTGAGTTCGCCGAAGCCGTTGACGCGGGCGCGGATGCCCCGCCAGTGGTGCTCGGCGGCCGTGGGGACGCGGAACGGGTGCGGGGGTCGGTAGTCGCTCTCCCGGCCGGCCAGCGTCGCTCGGTTGACGTTCGCCGCGAGGTCGTCGTGGTCGACGAGGACGCCCACGCGAGCGGAAGGGGGCGCGTTCGCCGCGAGCACGTCCAGACCCAGGTGGAGCGCCCGGTACTCGGCGACGTTGTTGTCCGGTACCCGGTCGGGGATCGAGAGTCGGGCGACGCGGCCGCCAGCGCGCGTCTCGATGATGACGCCCAGGCCACCCTCCCCCGAGTCGCGGAACGAGCCGTCGGCTGCGAGGTAGAAGTCCCGGTGATGAGTGCGCGGGGGGTGCGCGATGTGGGGGGTGGGCGAGTCGTCGAACAGGTTCCGCAGGGCCGGCCGATGGGAGACGGCCATGTCTGGCCGTCAGCACTCCGAGTACTTAAATATGTATCACGTTCGTGAACTCGACACACGGCCGGCAGTCGAACGTGACGGCGGAGCCCTCCCGGCGATGGCCCCTCGAAGGTGGTCACGCCCTCGCTGCTCACGGCTCACTTCGTTCGCCGTTCGCCGTTCCGAGGCGCTCCCTTCGGTCGCGCCTCGCTCGTCTCGAAACGCTCAGGAACCACCCCCTCCGACTGTCGCCGTGCGCCACCGGAACCTCCTCCTGTTCCTCGTTCTGACGGTCGTCTGGGGCTCGTCGTTCACCGCCATCAAGTCGGGCCTGGAGTTCTTCCCGCCCGTCCTGTTCGCCGCGCTCCGGTACGACCTCGCGGCGGTGATGATGCTCGGTTACGCGGCGTACGCGACCGACCGGTGGCGGCCGAGAAACCGCTCCGAGTGGGTGCTCGTCGGGATCGGCGGGACGCTCATGATCGCCGCCTACCACGCGTTCCTCTTCGTCGGAGAGCAGGGGACGACGAGCGCCGCGGCGGCCGTCGTCGTGAGCCTCTCGCCAGTCCTCACGACGGGGTTCGCGCGGGCGTTCCTGCCCGAGGAGCGGCTCGCGGCTCTCGGCGTCCTCGGCCTGCTCGTCGGCTTCGTCGGCGTCGTCGTCCTGGTCGACCCGGACCCGAACGACCTCCTCGACCCCCGGACGGTCTCGATGTCGCTGGTGTTCCTCGCCGCGGCGTCGTTCGCGCTCGGGAGCGTCCTCACTCGACGAGTGAACGCGTCGCTCCCCGTCGAGACGATGCAGGCCTGGTCGATGCTCGTCGGCGCGCTGGTCATGCACGGCGCGAGCGCCGCGCTCGCCGAGTCCGCGACCGAGATCCGGTGGACCGGCGAGGCAGTACTCGCGCTCGGCTACCTGGCGCTGGTGGCGAGCGCGCTCGGCTTCCTCGTCTACTTCGACCTGCTCGACCGCCTCGGCCCCATCGAGATCAACCTCGTCTCCTACGCGGCGCCGGTGGTGGCGGCGATAACCGGGCTACTCTTTCTCGGCGAGACGCCGACGGCCCACACGGCAGCCGGGTTCGCGCTCGTCCTGACGGGGTTCGTCCTCCTGAAACGGGGGGCGCTCCGGGCGGAACTCGACCGGTACCGCCCGCTCGGCGGGAGCGTCGAGTAGGCCGGTTCGCTGACCGCGGCCGTCACTGTCGCTGTCGTGTGCGAGGGTAGGGAGGAGGACCCCGGTGATACGGTCGTGCGTCGTCTTTTCCCGGCGCTACCCGACCCCGTCCGGGTGATCGCCGGTATAATCGTTACGCACGACCGTATGAGGCCGGCGGGGACC
>JBEPXB010000061.1:0-9049 GCA_041642135.1 Halobacteriales archaeon
GGGTCCACGAACCTCGCGTGAGAGTCCACGAACCTCGCGTGAAGCGCGCGATGGGGACCCGCTACTCGACCTCGACCTCGTCGGGTTCGGTGCTCTCGGGGGTCTCGACGGGTTCGGGTTCGGCCAGCTTGGTGATGCGGGCCTTCATGATCCGGGTGTTCTGGACCTCCTCGACGCGGATGTCGATACCGTCGTAGGAGATGACCTCGCCCTCCTCGACGAGCCGGCCGGCGCGGTTGAAGATGAACCCGGCGATGGTCTCGAACTCCTCGCCCTCGGGCAGTTCGATCCCGAGCGCCTCGTTCACCTCCTCGATGTTGACCTCGCCGCGGACGAGCACCTCGAGGTCGCTCACGAACTCGATGGGCTCCTCCTCGCCGCCCTCGAGTATCTCGCCGACGATCTCCTCGGTGAGGTCCTCCATCGTGACGAGCCCCTCGGTGGTGCCGAACTCGTCGATGACGATCACCATCGGCATCCGGTTCTGTCGCATCTCGGCGAGCAGTTCGTCGACGTTCTTCGACTCGGGGACGTGCAGCGTCGGCTCGATGAGGTCGGCCAGTTCGAGGTCCCCGTCGTGTTCGCCGTACTCCTTGTCCCGAACGAGGTCCCGGATGTTGACGACGCCGACGATGTTGTCGAGGGACCCCTCGTAGACCGGGATGCGGGCGTGGCCGGAGTGGACGCAGGTCTCGATCGCCTCGTCGATCGAGGACTCGACGTCGATGGCGTCCATGTCCAGCCGCGGGGTCATCACCTCCTTGGCGATGGTGTTGTTGAACCGGAAGACCCGCTGGAGCAGTTCGCGCTCGTCCTCCTCGATGACTCCCTCGCGCTCGCCCGTCTCGATGATGTCCTGTATCTCGTCGCGGGTGACGTAGGAGGTCTCGATGGCCGACCGACCCCCCGTGACCTTGTTGACCCACCGGGTCAGGTAGTCGAACAGGACGACCAGCGGGAGCAGCACCTGTTCGGCGAGTTTGAGCGGCCGGGAGATGGTCAGCGCCCACGACTCGGTGTTCTCGACGGCGTAGCTCTTCGGGGCGGACTCGCCGAACAGGAGCACGATGGCCGTGATGCCGAACGTGGCGATGGCGACGGCGGTCCCCTGGGTGAAGTAGATCGCCAGCAGCCCCGTCGCGATCGAGGACATCGCGATGTTGACGAGGTTGTTCCCGACCAGGATCGTCACCAGGAGACGGTGCGGGTCGTCCTTCAGCGCCTTGAGCGTCTTGGCGCCGGGCTTGCCCTCCTCGACGAGCGACTCCATGCGGTGTGCGGCCAGGGAGAACATCGCGATCTCCGAGGAGGAGAAGAACCCCGAGAGGGCGATGAGGACGAGAATGGTGAGGGCGCCGATCGAGACGAACGCGGCCTCGCTCAGGACGAAGAAGCCGAAGACATCGATCTGCGCCTGCATGACCGGAGCGATAGAGAGCGGCACGGACCCCTGTATACCCATTGCAACACCCCGTTTACTCCGGCCCGGGGATTAAGAGTTGTCATGGCCGACGGTCACGTGCCGGGGATCGAGAGTGCTCGCCGTCGGCGCTCGGTCGTACCCGACGCCCGGAGGGAGAAGGTTTAGGCACGTGTCGATCCAACCGAGGCGTATGTCAGAACCGCATCTCACGGTCTACCGGCTGCAGGCCTGCCCGTACTGCGAGCGCGTGATCCGGAAGCTGAACGACCTCGGGCTCGAGTACGACTCCCGGTTCGTCGAGGCGCGACACTCCCGACGGGACGTCGTCGAGCGGGTCTCGGGCAAGCGGACGGTCCCGGCGCTCGTCGACGAGCGGACCGGCGTCACGATGTCCGAGAGCGGCAACATCGTCGAGTACCTCGAGACGACCTACGGCGAGGGGGGCCCGATGGCCGGCGAGGCGGGGGCCGCACGCGCGGACGGTGGTCACTGAATGTCCTCGATGGGGCTCGACTTCGAGGTGACCGAGCTCGGGCCGACCGACCACGTCGAGGTCGGCGAGGAGGCCCCCGACTTCACCCGGCCGCTCGTCAACGACGAGTACTGGGAGGACGTCTCGCTCTCGGAACTGCTCGAGGACGGCCCGGTCGTGCTCGTGTTCCACGCCATGGACGGGGACTTCCCCGCGACCTACACCTGGCAGGCGATACGGGACCGCGGCTGGGACGAGTGGGACGCCGAGGTCGTCGGCGTCAGCGTCTCGACGCCGTACGAACACAAAGAGTTCCTGCGCGAGTGGCGGGGGTTCGAGCGGTTCAGACTGTTCTCGGACCCGGGGAACGACGTCGCCGAGGCGTACGGCGTCGTCCACGACCTCGACGGGATGGCCGGCGTGAGCGAGGCCCGTCCCGCCGTGTTCGTGGTCGACACCGACCGGACGGTCCAGTACGCGTGGGGCGCCACGGAGTACCCCGACTTCCCCCGGTACGAGGCGGTCGAGGCAGCCGTCGAGTCGCTGTAGGGATGCCCGGGAGGTCGTCGGACTCGGGGTCGGCGCCGGGTGGCGTCGACGCCGGAGCCATCGAACGGGCCGGCGAGGCGATACGCGAGGGGGGGTTGGTCGTCTACCCGACCGACACTGTGTACGGCCTCGGCGCGGACGCGCTCGACACCGACGCGATAGAACGGGCCTTCGAGGTCAAGGACCGCGCCCGGGACCGGCCGCTGTCGCTCGGCGTCCCGGACGTCGACGCGGCGCTCGAGTACGCCCGCCCCACCGACCGCGAGGAGCGGTTCATGCGCGAGTTCCTCCCCGGCCCCGTCACGGTGGTCGTCGACCGACGCGAGTCCGTTCCCGACGCCCTCACCGCGGGGCACGACCGCGTCGGGATCCGCGTCCCGGACCACGACGTCGCGCTCGCGTTCTACCGGTCGGCCGACCGGCCGGTGACGGCGACCAGCGCGAACCGCTCGGGCGAGGGGAGCGCCCGCCGGGTGACCGAGATCGACCGCTCGGTCCGCGAGGCGGCGGTCGTCCTCGACGCCGGCGAGACTCCCGGCACGGAGAGCACGGTCGTCGATCCCTCGCTCGACGACCCGGTGATCCGCGAGGGAAGCGAGGTCGACGCCGTGCGGGCGTGGCTCCGGGACTAGATCGGCGTCTCCCGGAGGTGGTACTCGATCCCCTCGTCCTCGAGCACCCCCCGGAGCGCGTCCATTCCCCGGTCCAGTTCGAGGCCGACCTCCTCGATGTGGGCGTCGGGGTTCTCCGTGGGTTCGGTCTCGAAGTGGGCGGTGAGTTCGATCCCCTCCGGGTGGTCGTACCCCCGGATGTGGACCTGCCACCACTCGTACTCGGGGTAGTCGGGGTGGTCGTAGAACTCCACCCGCCGGAGGTTGAGTCTCTCGTGGCGGTAGGAGTAGGAGAACTCCCAGCCGGGGTCGAAGTAGTGCCGCCCGAGGAGCCGCTCGGCCTCGTCCTCGGTGAGCGGGACGACGTAGCCGGCGTTCCCGGGCCGCTCCCTGGTGAAGAACGTCTTCCGGATCCACCAGATCGAGCGCCTGAGCGATGCGAGCGGTGTCTCCGGCAGGTGTCGGAGCCGTTCGACGAAGTCGTCGAGTCGGTACTCGATCGAGGGCATACCGCCTCTCCATCGCCGCTCGTGTTAGTTCTTGTCACAATCCGAGGAGCGAACGCAACGAGCGGGTCCGCGTCCCGCAGGTCGCCCGGTACTCGCAGGCCCGGCACTTCCCGTCGCTGTCGACGCGGGCGGGCGGGCCGTCCATCGACTCGGCCACCCGGACCGCGCGGCGGTAGGCGGCCTTCCGGCGAGTCGTCAGCCGCACCTCGCGGACGACGCCGTACGCGGGGTACTCCGCGAACGCGCGCTCGACGGGCCGCTGTCGCTCCCACGCGAGCGCCTTCGCGGCCGCGACCGCTCGTACCCCCTGTGGCTCCCACACCCCCCTGTCGGGCGGTTCGCCGGCGAACACCAGCGACGGTGTCGGTGGGTCGCCGAATACCTTGTGGGCGATCCCGCGTGCCTCCTTGCCTTCGAGGAAGACGTCGCGTGCGTCCGGCTCCGCGAGCCCGGACCAGACCTCGTGGTCGAACCGCTCGCGGGCACAGGAGAGCCGCGTGCGGAACTGCGTCGGCGTAGCCTCGACCTCCGGCGGCATCTCGCTCGTCGGGTCCAGCAGTTCGGGGTAGCGAAAGGCGATCTCGCGGATCCGTCGCGCCGCCTCGGCCGCCTCCTCCGGGGGCTCCTCGTCGCCTCTCGTCCGCCGGTAGTAGAGCTTCCGGGGGCAGTAGGCCGACGTCTCGAGGTCCGTGAAGGCGTGCATCGGGGGGTCTGGTCCCGTCCCGATACTTGAACCTGTGGGCGGTGGCTATCGACTTCGTTCCCACGGAGGCACACTCCTGATCGTCGGTGCTCCTCGGCAGCCAAGGCACTCGCCGCGGGGCTGTCTGCGGTAGACACCAGCACGCCCACCCGCCGCGAGGGCCGAAGGCCCGAGCGGCGCAGTTTCTCCCCACGTTTTTACGAGGAGCGGTGCGCGAGCGAAGCGAGGCCGACCGAAGGGAGGCCTCGTTGGCGAACGGGGAGCGAAGCGACCCGTGAGCCGAAGCGAGCGCGCCCGACGAAGTAAAAAGCGGTTAGTCGTCGGCGGGCGCCGCCGCGTCGCCGCCGGTCTCCTCGATGGCCTCCTGCAGGTAGTCCTCGTCCGCGTGGCCGCTCTCCAGCGCCTCGATCATGAGTTCGGCGACGTCGACGATCTCGATCTCGTCCTCGTAGCCGCCGGTCTTGCGGCCGTCCTCGTACATCGTCATGCACATCGGGCAGGCGACGACGAACTTCTCGACGTCCGAACCGGCGTCGGTGTCCTCCAGTGCCTCGCGCAGGCGCTCCTCGCTCGGTTTCACGTCCTCGTTCTGGTCGAGCCAGAGGCCGCCGCCGCCGCCGCCACAGCAGAACGAGTCCGCGCGGTTGCGCGGCATCTCGTGGAGGTCACAGCCGGTCATCCGCACCAGTTCGCGCGGCGCCTCGTACTCGTCGTTGTACCGGCCGAGGTGACACGGGTCGTGGTACGTGACGGTGTAGTCGAGTTCGTTCCCGCGGAGGTCCAGCGCCCCCCGGTTCGCGAGCTCCTCGATCACCTGGGTCCAGTGATACACTTCTATCTCGCCGTCGGGGTTCCACGGCTCCTCGCGCTCGAACGGCATCATCGGGTCGTCGGCGAACTCCTCGAAGTCGACCTCCGGGTACTCGTTCAGGAAGGTGTTGTACGAGTGGGGGTCCGTACAGACGATCTTCTCGAACTCGCATTCCTCGAACGAGGCGACGAGCGTCCCGGCCTGCTCGAGGAAGAGGAACTCCTCGCCCACCCGCCGGATGTCGTTGCCGTCGTACACCTCGTCGTCGTAGAGGATGCCGACGTCGCAGTCGGCGTGTTCGAAGATCTTCGCGAGCGAGCGGGCGACCTTCTCGTTCCGGTCGTCGAAGCTCGGGTAGTCGCCGACGTACCAGAGGTACTCGACGCTCGTCTCGCGGGCGTCGGCCACCTCGAACTCCAACTCCTCGGTCCAGTCTCCCCGATCGCGGTTGGCGTCGCCGAACGTGTTGCCCTTCTGCATGACGTTCTGGAAGACGTCCTGCAGGCTCGGGGGGATCATCCCCTCGTCGGTCATCTGGCGCTGCATCCGCGTGAAGGAGTTGAGGTGCTCGATCTCCACCGGGCAGGCGTCCATGCAGGCCATGCAGGCCATACACGACTCCATCGTCTCGGTGTCGATGACGCCGCCGCCGTCGGCGATTATCGGTCTCTCCTCGCCACCGTTGTCGACCGACTCGCGGTACGACTTCAGGTCGAGGATGACGTCACGCGGGTCGAGGTGTCGCCCGGAGGCCTTCGCCGGACAGACCGAGGAACACCGGCCGCACTTGGTGCAGGCGTCCTGGTCCAGGAGTTCCCGCCAGGTGAAGTCGTCCATCGACTCGGCGTTGGTCGCGTCCAGATCCGCCGGGACGCCGGGGAGGCGCTTGCCGGCCTTCTCGTCGCGGGTGACGACGTTCGCGAACGAGCTGATCATGTGGAACGGCTTGGCGTACGGGACGACGGCGATGAACAGGAACGCGAGGAGGGCGTGGGACCACCACGCGACCGGGTATATCGCGCCCGCGAGTTCGGGGCTCATCCCCGCGGCCACGTAGACGTCCTTGACGAACCAGCCCACGAACGACACCGTCTCGAAGGAGACGTCCCGCTCGGCGCTCGTCCCGAGGATGCGCAGGCCCTCCTGGAGGTAGCCGCCGACGCCGAGCAGGAACAGCGACCAGACGAGGAACCCGTCCTCCCAGGAGGTGTGCTTGCCCCAGAGCCGCTCGTTTCGCTTGACGTACCGGCGGTAGATGGCGACGCCCACCCCGACGACGAACAGCAGGCCCATCGCGTCCATCACGAGCGAGTAGGAGAGGTAGAAGTCGCCGACGAAAAAGGACTGGCCGGTCGCCCGCCGGAAGAAGTCCATGTCGATGGCGAGGATGGTCGTCCCGATCAGGAGGGTGAGAAACCCCCAGAGGATGAACGCGTGCATCAGCCCGCCCACCAGGTCGCGGTTGAACTGTTTCTCGTTCGATCCGACGATCCGCGCGGCCTCCAGTATCCGGCCGGGGAGGTCGTCGACCCGGTCGAACGGGTCCGCCTCGCCCTCCGAGTACCGCTTGAACCGCTCGTAGACCCCGTAGGCGAACACCCAGATGGTCACGACCGCCAGGAAGTAGAACACCACCTCGCCGACCGGCGAGATCCGCCAGAACGTCTCGCGCGTGATGGGCTCCGCCTGCAGCGGGAGCGTCGTGGGCATACCCCATCCGGGGTAGCGATCCGCTTAAGTTTTGTCACGCGGCGGACCACCCCGTCCCCGTGCCGTCCCGCGGAAACGGGGCTCCGTTCCGGGGCCGCGGGTGCTCGGACGTGTCAGAACACCGGTCGTACGTGGCGGTTCCCCTCGACCCATCATCGAGAATGAAAGACGTGTTCGTTCTCAGAGAGCGACCGCGACTCCGAGTGCCCCCGCGAGGGCGAGTGCCGGCAGGTCGGCCCGGGAGAACGAGAGCGCGGGGAGCGTCGGGTTCCACGCGAAACAGCGGGTTCGGAGCGCGAGCGCGAACGAATCGGAACGGGAAAACGCCCGGTTCAGCCCGCCGAGCGCGACGAGGCGCATCCGCTCGTCCAGCCGTCGGCGATCGCCCAGCCGCGCCCGCGAGGCGTCGCGTATCCGCGAGAGGTCACGCCGGAGGACGGGGAGGAACCGGAAGACGAACGCGACGCCCATCCCGAGGAACTGGCCCGGTCTGCCGGGTATCGTCCGCTGGATAGCCGCCCGGGACTCGCGAACCGGGGTCGTCCGGACGTACGCGGCGGCGACCAGCAGGACGAGCAGGGTCCGGTAGGCCGCCAGCGCCGGGAACCACGCCTCGGCGACCGAGAAGTACGGTTCCGAGAGGGCGAGGCCCTGCAACAGCGGACCGACGACGAGGACGGGGAGGAGGACCCACACCTCCCGGAGGGTGGCGACGGGAGAGGTCCGGGCGCCGTACAGTACCACGCCGGTCACGCCGGTCAGGGCCGCCAGTCCCGCGACGGTGGTGTGGGCGAACGCGGCCGCGGCGAACGCGAACTGGACCGCGAGCTTCGTCCGCGGGTCCAGCGCGTGGGCGAACGTGTCGCCGGGCTCGTACCGCAGGGTCATTCACCGGGTCCTCGCGACGTCGGTGTCGTCCCCGATGCCGGCCGCTTCCTCGTCGTGTCCTCGTTCGAGAGCTCCCATCCGGGCGGCCGGACGCCGAGGTCTGCCAGTCGATCCTCGACTGTCCGGAGGGAGCCGTCCGCGGCGACCCGTCCGTCGCGCATCACGACCACGCGGTCCGCCCACCCGAGATCTCGAAGGTCGTGGGTGACCACCACCAGCCCGGTCCCGTCAGCGTGGAGTCGCCGGAGGCGTTCCAGTACGGAGCGCCGGGCCGGCCAGTCCAGCCCCGCGAACGGCTCGTCGAGCACGAGGTGGCCGGGTTTCATCGCGAGCGCGCCCGCGATGGCCACCCGGGCCCGCTCGCCTCCCGAGAGAGCGTCGATACGTGCCTCCTCCCGACCGTCGAGGTTCACCGCGGCGAGGGACTCGCGCACCCGGCGGTCGATCTCCGCTCTATCGAGCCCGAGGTTCTCGGGACCGAACGCGACGTCCGCACCGACGGTCGCCGAGACGAACGAGTCCCGGGGATCCTGGAACGTCATCCCCACGCGGGTCCGCGCTCGAACGGGGTCCTCGCCGACGGGTTTCCCGTCGACCAGTACCGATCCCTCGTCGGGGTCGAGCAAGCCGTTGAAGTGGCGGACGAGCGTCGTCTTCCCGGAGCCGTTCGCGCCCGCGAGGAGGAGACACTCCCCGTCCGGGATCCGGAGGGAGACGCCGTCGACCGCCGTCGTCGCCCCGTACCGGTGGACCAGTTCCCGTACGTCGATCATCCGGTCGTCAGTCCGCGACGACGGCGTCGCTCCGGACGATGCCCACGGCGGCGGCGATCTTGAACGCCTCCGCGGGGACGAACGAGGCCGCGCCGGCGAGGAACGCCTCCACGGGGCCGAGCCCGAGGACGACCATCAGCCCGGCGACGCCCATCCCGTAGATGATCGCGGTGCCGAGGACCATCCCCCCGACGAGGCGACCGACCCCGGCCCGCGAGGGGTCGGCGAGTTCGAGGCCGCCGTGGGCGGCGTAGCCGACCGCGAACGCGGCGACCGGGTACGACCAGAGGTAGCCCGCGCTGTCACCGAACAGGGCGCCGATCCCGGCGGAGCCGCCGGCGAAGACCGGCGCGCCGACCGCCCCCGCGACCAGGTAGAGCACCATCGCCGCCCCGCCCCAGACCGGCCCCAGGAAGAGGCCGGCGAGGAACACCCCGAGCACCTGCAGCGTGACGGGGACCCCCGCCGCAGGCAGCGGGTTCGGGAACGAGACGTAGGCGAACGCGCCGGTCAACGCCGCGAGCAGCGCCGCGCGCGCGACGTTCTCGACCGCCGCGTCCCCGACGAGGTCGACCTGTGAGGTGTCCGTGTTCATACCCG
>JBEPXB010000062.1:0-8889 GCA_041642135.1 Halobacteriales archaeon
CCACGCCGTCTTGGTAGAGCGAGACCATCCCGCCCCTGTCCACGGAGACGCCCGGCACCTCGTCGTAGTACTGCGTGTGGTATCGGTCCGTCAGCCAGACCCCCTTCGGCGGCTCCAGGCCGAGCGCAACGCCCATGTCCGCCCAGCTCCCGTTGTTGGCCACCCAGGTCTCCGGGGGCGACTCGAACGTCACCTCACCGACCGGGATCATCTCCACCGAGTAGGGGGCCGGCGTGCTCGTGGCCGTCGCGGTGTCCGCTCCGGTCGTGGGCCCGGTTCCGGTTTCGGTCCCGACCTCGGTCGACGCGGGACTCGACTCGCCACCCGTGCTCGAACAGCCGGCGAGCAGGCCCGCTGCGCCCGCGATGCCGCCGTACCTGATCACCTCCCGACGGGTCGGTCGGTCGGCCATCAGACCCCCTCCGCGACGATGGCGTTCACGCGCTCGCGGTCGAACAGCCGCTCGTCGACGTCGAACTCCGGGTACGAGCCGTCCTCGCCGAACGCGCGCCACTCGCCGAACGTCTCGGGGTAGACCTGCTTGGCGGCCATCTCCATCTGGAAGATGTTGTAGATGGGCCCCTGCAGCGAGGAGCCACCGGGGTAGAGCCGGCCGTTCTCGACCGCGGTGAGCTCCCTGCCCACGTCGTCGTTCTCCAGCTCCAGCATCGCGCCGTAGGCGTCACTCCCGCCCAGCGAGAAGTTCTCGATGAGCACGTCGGGGTCGAACTCCAGTATCCCCTCCAGGTCGTAGGTGGCCTCGTAGTTCGCCTCGTACGTGCGGTCGGAGTCGGCGAACACGTCGCGGATGCCCAGCGGCCGGTAGTGCGAGACGCCGAACCCGTCGTTGGCGATCTTGTACGGGGAGAACGTCTTCTGCTCGGGGTTGTAGTTGACCAGGCCGACGGTCGGGCGCTCCGACTCCGGCGGGAGGTTCGACTCGAGCTCCGCGACCAGCTCGTCGCGGACGGCCTTCAGCGCCTCGTAGCGCTCCTCCTCGCGGTAGACCTGCGCGACCTTCCCGTACAGCTCCCAGGCGGTGTAGTACTCGTACCCCTCGACGCCGGGGTCGCTGTGGGCCCGCGAGTAGCGGTTGCCGAACCACGGCCCGACGTTCTCGCGGATCTCCTCGACGTCGGCCTCGTCCAGCCCGAACGCCGAGACGTTCAGGATCCACGTCGGGTCCATGAAGTGGACGTCGCTGTCCAGTTCGTAGAACAGCTCCTTGTCGAGCCCGTCGTTGAACAGCTTGGTGAGTCCGGTCCGGTCGAACTCGATGGCGTCCAGCTCGTCGTAGAACCCCTCGTAGTAGAAGTCGGGGAACCCGAGGGAGTTGACCGTGTCGCCGTGGCCGAACGCGACGGCCATGTCCGCGTACTGGCCGCTGTAGGTCATCGCGCTCTCCGGCACGGCGTCGAAGGTCACGTCCCCCATCGGCGAGATGTTCACCGTGTGACTCGCGTCCTCGGTCGCGGTCGGCGACGCCGTCCGGTCGGGGGCGTCGGTCGGTTCGGTCGTCGGCTCGGGCGTGGGTTCGGCGGTCGGCTCGGCCCCCGCATCGGAGGCCGTGTTCCCCGTACAGCCGGCGAACAGTCCGCCCCCGACGAGCGCGCCCGTCGCGAGCACGTCTCGCCGCGTCGGTCGTCGTGACATACGGTTTAGGCTCGCCTAATCCGTAATGAACCCGCCGATCTTTAGGCCGGCCTAAAACGCGGGGCAGGGGATTGTCGGTACTGCGGTTTCGATCCTCTTCCGGTCGTCCGTCCGTCGAGTCCGTCGGCGTACCTGGGGCCACGCGGTCGGCGGGTCGGGTTCGGGCCCGAGGCCGTCGGTCGACGTCGGACCGTCGGTCACGACAGCCGGTCCATGACCCGGAGCTGTCGCTCTATCACCTCGTCGTCCAGCAGCGCGTCGGGGCCGACCAGGTCGACGACCGGCGCGTTCTCGACCCTGAGCCACTCGTCGTGCCCGTCGCCGGTGAGCGTCACGATGCGTTTCGACCGCGGGAGCCCGTTCGCCCGTCGCTCCGTCGTCGTCTCCCGGACGCTGGCGAACCCGACGGCGGCCTCGGCCGGCTCGCAGACCGCGAGATCGTACGTCGGGAGCGACGGGTCGAGGACGCGCAGCGCCTCGCGGTAGTCGACGGCGGCGGCGAGAGCGCGTTCGGCGTGCTCGTACGTCTCGAACGCCGCGCCGGACACCGGCGGCGGCTGGACGCCGGTGTCGACGCAGGCCACGGCGAACGCCCCGTCCGGAACGGTCAGTTCGTCAACCCGCTCGCGGGCTCGGCGGAGCGTGGTCCCGTCCGCGTCGTCGCTCCCCGCGTCCATCTCAGACCTCCCCGTTCGCGATCCCCGCGAGCTCGTCCCGGTCGAACAGTTCCCCGGAGAACGTCTCCGGGAAGTAGAGCCGTGCGTACCGCTCGGTGAGGAAGAGGTTGTGCAGCGGGCCGGTGTAGATGGGGCCGCCGCGGAACACCCGGTCGTTCTCGACCGCCGTGAGCTCCGAGGCCGTGTCGTGGTCCTTCATGAACGCGAGGACTGTCTCCTCGAACTCCTCGCGGGTCTTCCCCTCGTGGCCGCGGACGAGTATCGAGTCGGGGTCGACCGAGAGCATCGTCTCGTAGTCGATCTGTCCCCGGTCGGTCGTCGAGAGCCCGGAGATGCCGGTACCGGCGAGCGCGTCCGTGATACCGAGGTCGTGGAACTGTTTCTTGTTCGTTCCCTCGTCGCTCACGCGGTAGGGGAAGAACGCCTCGGGTTCCTCGCCACCGGCGAAGGTGAGCAGGGCGTTCGGCCGGTCGTCCGCGGGCGGGAGCTCCGCCTGCACGTCAGCGATCAGCGAGTCGTGGAACCGCTTCAGGGCCCCGAAGCGCTCCTCCTCGCGGAACACCTCCGCCACCTTCTCGAAGGCCTCGTACATCGTGTAGTAGTGGTAGTCGTGCCAGGCGTCGGTCCGCCGGAAGATCGTGTTCCCCAGGAACGGCGCCACCCGCTCGGTGAGCTGTTCGACGTCGGACGCCTCGAGCCCGAAGAACCCGTTGTTGGTGAGCCACCGCGGGTCGATCATGTGGAGGTCACTGTCCAGTTCGAAGAACACCTCCCGGTCGATGCCGTTCTCGCCGACGAGTTCGGTCGTCGATCCGGTGTCGACGCTCACCCCGTCGAGTTCGTCGTAGTGGTCCGTGTGGTAGCGCGAGCGTACGCCGATGGACGTGATCGTATCGCCGTGCCCGAGCGCGACCGCCATGTCGGCGTACCCCGGGAAGTAGTGGGCGACTCGCTTCGGCGGGGTCTCGAACGTCACTTCCCCGACCGGCGCCATCTCCACCGAGTACGTGTTCGGGGTCCCGGTTCCGGTCTCGGTCGACGTAGCCGTCGGCTCGGCTGTCGGTGTCGCCGTGTCGGCCGGCGTCGTGGTCGGTGTCCCGTCCGATCCGCCACCGTCCGGCCCGCTCGACCCCGTACAGCCGGCCAGCGCCGTCCCGGCGAGGGCGATCCCGCCCGCTCTCAGCAGGTCGCGTCGCGTCCGTCGGTCGTCACCCATGCGTTTTAGGCCAGCCTAATACGGCATGAATCCACCGATTTTTAGGCGGGCCGAAAGCTGCGGTTCGGGCGCGGATCGGTGGAGGACGGGCGACGGGCGGAAGACGGAGGGTGGAGGCGTGTGTGGGCGAGCGCGGAGGCGTCCGTGTCGGCTCTCAGTCCCCGGAGAGCGAGAGAACGAGTCCGAAGAGGAGGAGCACCACGCCCAGGAGTCGCACCCGGCGGGCGGTCCGGTCCCGGGGGACGAACGAGACGTCGAGGCCGACGTCGTAGCAGAACCGGACGACGTCGACGAGCAGTTCCGGCAGGAGGACGTGGAGGAGGCCGACGGCGAGCGCGCCCCGGCCCGCGAGACGGCGTTCGGCTGACGTGAACTCCATGGGCCCGGTTCGGACGCCCCGTACGGATAGCTACCGGTCCGGGTTCGGGGACCCGGAAGGGTCATAAGTCGGTCGGCCCGGACCCGAGGTATGCGAGACGTGAGCATCGTGGGTACGGGAACGACCGAGTTCGGCGTGCTCGACGGCGGCGTCAAGGACCTCGGGAGCCGCGCGGTCGCGCGGGCGCTCCGGGACGCAGGCGTCGAGCGCCCGGACGTCGGGGCGCTGTACGTCGGGAACTTCGTCGCCGGTATCCTGGAGGGACAGGGCGCCGTCGGGCCGCTCGTCGCCGACGAGGTGGGGCTGTCGGGCGTCCCGGCGATGACGACCGAGGGCGCGTGTGCGAGTTCGGGCATCGCGCTCCGGCAAGCACAACGCGCGGTCGCGAGCGGCGAGTACGACGTCGTCGTCGCCGCCGGCGTCGAGTCGATGACCGACGCGGAGACGCCGGAGTTCACCCGCGCGCTCGGGAGCGCCGCCGACCGCCTCACCGAGGGTGTCACGGGGCTCACGTTCCCCGGGTTCTACGGCATCTACCTCGACCGCTACATGCACGAGTACGGCGCGACCCGCGAGGAAGTCGCCGCGGTGTCGGTGAAGAACCGCGCGAACGGCGCGGCGAACCCGCGGGCGCGGTTCCGCGACCCCGTGACCGTCGAGGAGGTCGTCGAGTCGCGGCTCGTCGCCGACCCGCTCCGGCTCTACGACTGCTGTCCGGCCGCCGACGGCGCCGCCGCGGTCGTCCTCGTAGCGAGCGACCTCGCGCACGAGTTCACCGACGACCCCGTCGAGGTGCTGGGAACGGGCCACGCGACGGGTCACAACGCCGCGTACCGCTACGCGGACCTGACGACGCTCGACGCGACCGTCACCGCGGCCGAGAGCGCGTACACGGAGGCCGGGATCGGCCCCTCGGACGTCGACGTGGTCGAACTCCACGACTGTTTCACTCCCGCCGAGATCGGCGACAGCGAGGACCTCGGCTTCTTCGAGAAGGGCGAGGGCGCCCGCGCGGTCGCCGAGGGCCGGACGGAGGTCGGCGGGGAGGTCCCGATCAACCCCTCGGGCGGCCTGCTCTCGAAGGGGCACCCGGTGGGCGCGACCGGCATCGGGCAGGTGTACGAGGTCTGTCGACAGCTCCGGGGCGACCACGAGAACCAGGTCGAGGGCGCCGAGGTCGGCCTCGCCCACAACCTCGGCGGGAGCGGCGCCGTCTGTACCGTGACCGTCCTCGGGCGGGGTGACCGACGATGAGCGCGGACGGGTCGGCGTTCCCCGCCCGCGTGTGCGTCGACTGCGGGACGCTCTACGGCCACGAGCCGAGCGTCTGCCGGGAGTGCGGTGCCGAGGCGTTCGAGACCGAACCGCTATCCGGATCGGCGAGGCTCTACGCGAGCACCACGATCCGGGTTCCGGGGTCCGATCATCGGGGTCAGGAGCCGTTCGTCGTCGGGCTGGTCGACGTCGCCGACGCGGTTCGCGTGACCGCCCGCGTGGAGGGCGTCGACGGCCTCGAGGACGGCGAGCGCCCCGAGCCCGGCGCACCGCTGGAGTACGTCGAGCGGCGGGACGGGTCCTACTTTTTCCGGCCGGTGTAGGCAAGTCGCCCCCGGATGGTTCGCGTACAGTCGGCCGTAGTCCTTTGCCGGTGCTATAGGGATTCGCAAAAGAAGTCGAATAAGTCATCGAGACTCTGATACTAAATAGTATGATACACCATGCAGGAGGAACTTTCGTCCCGATCCTGTAGTGTTACCACATGGCACTCGACAGAGCAGCCTTGGATATGTCGGCGTCAGCACAGCTAATCCCGCTGCAGTTCGGAGGGGGGTTCATCGAACTCGCGATCCTGTTTCTGATACTCGCGGTCGTTGCGGCAATTCTCGGTGCGAGGGGGGTTGCGGGGCTCAGCATGGAGATCGCCAAATGGCTTATCATCATATTCGTCGTTCTGGCTATCATCTCGTTCGTCCTCTAACCGCATCTACAAAATTGCCGACGGGCAATCCGGACCCGGCCGACAGATCAAGACCGACTCGAAGGTGCGACAGCCAACTGGAGAGTTGAGCCCGTTTACCCCTCGGAGGATCCAGCGGTGTGTTCGGCAACTGCCCGTTCGGCGTACCAGAATACCGAGAAATCCTGCGGGCTCGGGATTGCACAGGCCAGCCACCCGACAGTCCAGGCGGTGAGAAGCAGGCTGTCAGCCTGCAAGGGATCGGGCACGGTGCCAGTAACAACGGTCACGAACGGAACTGCAAGAATCAGGGGGGCAACGGATGACAGTCGCATTGCCCAGGCAGACGTTCCGGGAGAAATTTCTCGGGGCGTGACCGCCGCCCCGGTCCCGAAGATCCACGCGTCGAACTGACCGGGTCCGCACCGTTCCGGTTCGATGTCGATGTCACACTGAATCCCGAGGAGGTACAGGACTGCCGCGTGTGAAAGCTCATGCGCCACGATGCCCACACCAACGGTCAGGAGAAGGACCATTCCGGCCCCAGCCAACGCTATTGTCTGCATACACCTATTTAGAAGACAGAGTCCCGTATTTGAATTCTCTCCTCCGATCATCGCGTGCAGCCATTTCCACTAATAACAGAATAAAGAGAGCAATGGCCGATCGCTGGATGTATACCCTGTATCGGTCCCCCCGATTTCAATACGTCTGTGGTCTGCTACGGAGAAGAGTATGAAGACTTGGGCCAACCCCTATAGCTCGGGCGGGGTCGGCTAGCTCCGGTACGTCGTTACGATTGGCCTCATCAGGCGTCGCTGGCGCGCATGTACTCTAGCGTCTCGCAGACCAGCACCGTCCGGCCGTCGGCGGTCGTCACCTCGTCGCGGAACGTGACGATCCCGCCCGGGGCTCTCTCGCGCTTTCCGATCACCTCCCGGTGGACGGTGATGGTGTCCCCGACGTGAGTCGGCTCGGGGATCCGCATCGAGTCGAGCCCGTAGTAACAGACGTTCGAGTCCTCGTGGCGGAAGTCGCTCGTGATCAGGCCCTCCATCATGGCGTAGGTGAGCGGCGCGTGGACGACCCGTTCGCCGAAATCCGTGTCGGCGGCGAACTCGGCGTTCATCTGGAGTTCGTTCATGTCACCGGTCGTCCCCGCGTGCTGGACCAGGTGGGTCTCCGTGATGGTCCGTCCCCGGGTCTCGAACGTGTCCCCGACCGAGAGGTCGTCGTAGTAGTGAGCCTCCGTGGCCATGCCCGTTCCGGGGGCGGGTAGAGACATAAGCGCTCCTCACCCGTTCGCCGGACGGTCGCGTCGACTTCCGCATCCTGAACCGGTAACACCGTGCCGTCCGTAGTCCGGCGCGGACATGGACGATCCGACAGTGCTGGTGACCGGTGCGAGTCGCGGAATCGGGGCGGCCGTCGCCGAGGCGTTCGGTCGCGAGGGGGCACACGTCGTCGCCTGCGCGCGCGACGGGGACGCGCTCTCCGGGACGGCCCGGGCGGTCGAGCGAGCGGGTGGAACGGCGACGGCCCGGTCCGTCGACGTCCGCGACGAGGACGCGGTGTTCCTGCTGCTCGCCGACGCCGTCGAGGGGGAACTGGACGTCGTGGTTCCCGCCGCGGCGACCATCTCCGGTGCGCCGGGCTCGGTCCCGGCCACGGAGGAGCGCTACGAGGCGTTCGACGAGGCGATGACGACGAACGCGCGCGGCGTGTTCGCGGTGCTCCGCGAGGCAGTCGCGTTCATGCCGCCCGACGGCCGGGCGCTCGTCCCCTCGGGGTCGGTCGCGCGCGAACCGGAGCCGGGGATGGGTGCCTACGCGATGTCGAAGGCCGCCGCGGAGGGAATCGCCAGGGGGTTCGCCGCCGACGCCGAGCAGGCCGTCGGCGTCGCCGACCCCGGGCTGGTGGCGACGGAGCTCACCGGCGGGCGGGGACGAGACCCAGCCGACGTCGCCGGGCTGTTCGTCTGGGCCGCGACGGCGTGTCCAACCGAGGAGCTGAACGGCGGGGTCGTGACTCTGCGCGACTGGAAGCGGGCGACGCGGTGACGGGCATCGGACCACGCCAACCGTGGACCGAATGTCGAGTTGTGGTTACTTCCCCCCGAGAAACCTTTAATATCTGGGAGCGCCATTGTATGGATTGATATCGCGGAGAGTCGCGTCTTTCGAGTCGATTCTACGGGAATCAGGTAAACACTATGACACAGTACGAACGCGGAGCGGTGCACTCGCCGACCACCGGCCGCTGGACGCGTGCGAGCGTCCTCGGCGGGCTGGTCGGTGGGGTGTTCATGACTGTTACGGGGCTCGCTCTCCTCACGGTCCTGAGCGAGGCGGAGTTCGAGTACGTCGAGCCGTTCGGGACGCTCGCGGCCGTCCTCCTCGCGCTCGGCCTGCCGGCGCTCTACGCGAGCGAACGGGGCTGGTTCGGGCGCCTCGCGACGGTCGGATTCGGGCTCCTGAGCGTCGGCTGGGGTGTCGCGACCCTCGGGCTGGTCGTGACCAGCCTCACGGTGCCTCCGGTCTCCGAGTTCGGGTTCCTCGGGTTCCTGCTCGGTATGCTCGTCGCGACGCTCGGCATGCTGGCCTTCGGTGTCGCGGTACTCCGCGACGAGGAAGCGACGACCCCGCGCCTCGGCGCCTGGCTGCTCGTCGCCGCCCTGCCGGTCGGCGTCCCCTTCGCCATCGCGTTCACTACCTTCGTGATGGGCGAGGGAGCCGACCCGTGGGCCGGCCCGATGCTGCTCTACGGCCTCGCCTGGATCGTCTTCGGGCGCTATCTGTGGGGCCGGACCGGGGCGTCCGAAGCGTCCGAAACCGTGACCGCGCAGTGAGTGCGAGAACGGTCGGCTCCCCCGTTTCGGGGTTCCACCACTTTTCTGCCACTCACTTTTTCACCACTCCCGGCCACCGTCGGACAGACGGCCGTTCGGGGAGGGCGCGGGGAGGGCGACCGGGGACGTGAGCGCCGGATCGCGGGAACGTCCCAGTCG
>JBEPXB010000063.1:0-8887 GCA_041642135.1 Halobacteriales archaeon
CTCCTCGACGGGGACGTGGATCTCGAGGACGCCGTTCCGGTAGGTCGCTTCTATCTCGTCGACGATCACGTCGCCGGCGATGGAGACGGACTCGCGGATCCGGCGCGAGCGGGCGTACTCGCCGTCGTCCACCTCGTGGGTCGCGCTGATGTGGAGGGTGCCGTCGTCGAACCGGAGGTCGATCTCCTCCTTTTCGAAGCCGGGCAGGTCGGCCAGGACAACGTAGCCGTCGTCGGTGGACTCGACGCTCAGGTTGGAGTCGAAGTCGAGCTCGTAGCCGTAGTCGTATCCACCCTCGGGGAGCGCACGGCGGCTCTCCGGGCTCCAGTTCCAGGAGCCACGCGGGCCGTAGCCGCCCCACATCGACCGTCGCATCTGGTCGAAGGCGCGCTCCATCTCGTCGAACACGTCGAAGGGGGTTCTTCGTGAGTTCATGGTCCCCGCATGGACGTTTCGGGTATTAAACGTCGCGAGAATCGTGATAACAAGTAGCCGAGGGGCGACGCGCTACCGATCGGTCGGAACCGTTCAGACGAGGGCCATCGCGGCCGCCCGGGCCGTCCAGGCGGCCTTCCGACCCGCGCCCTTCGCGTAGTGGCCCGCACACCGGTGGACGGGCGCCCGGCGGCCGTGGACTTCGGTCGTCCCGTTGCGTATCGCCTCGACGACGTCCTCGGCGGTGATCCGACCCCGCCTTCGGCCCTCGAACTCCATCTCGGTGAACGCCCGGCCGACGGTCGTCACCGAGTGGGCGTCGCTCCCGGCGAGGCTGGTCAGCTCCCTTCGGTGGGCGAACGCGCGGGCGCGGAGGTTCCGGTAGCCCGTGAACAGCCAGGCGTTGTACGTCTCGATCCCGTCGACGTCGATGGCGTCGAGCACCCGCCGACGGGCGCCGTGTCGCGTCCGCTGGAAGGGGTGAGGGACGACGGCGACCCCGCCGAGGTCCCGGACCGTCTCGACCGTCTCGGCCATCGGGCGGCCCGGGTCGGGGAGTTCCTCGATGCCGATGCCGAGGAGATGGCCGTGGGCGGTCGATATCTCCGTGCCGGGGATCCCCACGAGGCCGTACGCCGGGGCGAGCTCGGCCGCGCGGAGCGACGCCTCGATGCGGTCGTGGTCCGTGAGGACCACCGCGTCGAGGCCGACGGCTGCGGCCTGCTCGAGGAGGAGTTCCGGCGGGTCGCGGCCGTCGTAGGAGGCGGCCGAGTGGACGTGGGGGTCCATCCGGACCGTCACGGTGTCTCCCATCGCCCGAAAGTAGGGGGTCTGTCCCCTTGAACGCCCCGGCCCGTTACTCCGGCCCGTCCCGGCCCGTTACTCCGGTCCGTCGTGTGGATCCGTCCGGCGGTCGGCGCCGTCCTCGGTCGCGTCCGCCGCCGCGAGGATGTCCCGCGCGATGTCGCGGGCCTCCTCGGGCGTGTAGAGCGTCGGGTCTCCCTTCGGCTGTCGGATGTCCACGTAGCCGTCGGTTGCCTCGACGTACACGGGGGCGGTCCGCTCTAGCGGCTGTACGGACGCCGTTCCACCGTCCGGAGGTCCGCCCTCGGGTCCCTCCTGCTCTTCGGTAGCCTCGTCCGGTCGGGTCATACGGGACCGTTCCGTACGGTACGTTACCAACGTTTCCCCGGAGGTGGGGGATCCCGCTCGACCGCTTCGGGCCGGTCGACCCCTACGCGACCCCGGCGTCGACCGGCTCGAGTGCCGGGAGCGGCGGGGTGCCCGTCGACCCGTTCGGCGGCGTGGGCGTCGGCTCCGGCCTCGTCGGGCCGCCGTCGGACTCGATCTCGTCGTCCTCGACCGGCCCCGCGACGACGGCCGTCCGGTCCGAGAGGACGTCGTCGCGGATGCTCCCGTCGTTCAGCGCCGCGACGACGGCCGCCGCGCGCTCGGGCGAGTCCGCCGCGATCACGAGGTCGATCGGTCCGTCCGGTCTGTGGACCACGGCGACCGCGTCGCGGGGCCCGTCGTAGCCCGGAACCGAGACGGAGAACGAGGTCACCTCGATGCCGGTCTCGGGGGTGTTGATCCCCTCGAGGTCGTCGAACGTCGTCACGAGGACGTCCGTCCGTTGGGGAGCCAGCGACCGGGTCGACGTCGAGGCGGTGACCGACCGGCCGGATGCCCGGACCCCCCGCGTGACTGCCTTCGTCGCGTTCACCAGTTCGCCCGAGGTGTACCTGACCCGGGTCTCACCGGGCAGGAAGTACGGGTAGTCGGCCACGTCCCGGGTCCGCTCGCCGCCGACCGCGAACGCGGCGATGGTCCTGACGAGCCGCTCGTTGTCGGCGACCACGGCCTTCCCGCCGGTGAGGAACGTGGTGTCGCCCACGGCCACGACCTCACCGGACCGGACGGCGACGGGGTGACGGCGGGCCTCGCTCTGTGCGGAGAGCCGCGCGGTCTCGGCGGTGACCAGGAGCGGCGTCCCGTCGGGAGCCGTGACGGTCGTCGCGGTGTACAGCGCCGCCCGGCTCCCGTCGAGGTCGTTCCGACCGTCCACGAGCACGCGCTTGTAGTTCCCCTCGTTGTTCACCTCGTCGTAGACGTAGTCCGTCCCGAACCGGACGCCGAACGTCGCCCCCAGATCGCCCAGCCGGGACCGGATGTCGGTGAGCCCGCCGAACGGACCGGCGGAGACGCCGACCCGCGTCGGTTCGCCGAGCATCACCAGTCGGCCGCCGTCCTCGACGAACGCGCCCACTTCGTCTATCTCCTCGTCTGTGTGTGGGAACGCGGGGTCGATGACGACGTAGGCGTCGGCCCTCGCGAGCGATCCCTCGAGGTCGCCGCGGTTGTTGCTGGTGAAAACCACGTCGTGTCGGCCGCCGAGCGCGTCGAGCAGCGGTCGGAGGTCGTCCTCGTCGTACCGGTTGGCGTGGGAGTCGTCGATCAGGACGACCCGCGGCTCGTCGCCGACGGCTCCCTCGCCAGTCGTCTCGTCGGTCGCCTCGACCTGGTCGGGCACGATCTGGCTCGCGTTCGGGTAGGCCACTCCCGTGTCGGCCGGGCCGGGCGACCCGAGCGCCGCGACGAGCCCGACCACGAGGGCGACGATCACCGCGACGCCGACGAACACCGCCACCCGGGCGAGGCGGTCGTCAGTATCCATCGTCCACCCCGGTCCGCGCGACGGCCCCCTGTGGAGTCGTCCCGGCGGTCGCGTTCGAGGCTCCCGCGGAGCTGGTAGTCCCGTCCGACGTTCCTGCGGCGGTGGTCCCGTTCGGGGTTCCCGCCGCCCCCGGGGTCGCCGTCGGCCCGGCGGCACCGGTCCGGTCCGTCTCGGCCAGTTCCTCGGCGACGACTCCCGGCGGGATCATCAGGAAGTTGGGGTACTGGTTCCCCGACTCCTCGCCGATGAAGTAGCGGACCGAGACCATCGTCCGGTTCGGGGCGTCGCTCGCCAGGTACGCCGTCCGGGTGAGGAAGGCCGTGTCCTCCTGGGGCCGGATGACCGTCACGTCGTAGGAGTCAAGCCCGGCCTCGGCGGCCGCGTACTCGACGGCGTCGCGGGTGGTGCCGAGCTCGTCGGCCATCCCCGTCTCGACGGATTCGGCGCCGGTGAACAGCTCGGCGGTCGCAACCCGTTCGCGCGGGATCTCGAGGGCGTCACCGCGTCCCTCGACGACCGCGCTCAGGAACGCCTCCTGGAGCGCGTCGGTCTTGTACCGCCAGCCGCGCTCGCTCGCCCCCGCGAGCTTGCTCGGCCCGGTGGTGAGGATGATGTCGTTCGGTTCGACCTGCGCCGGCGGTGTGAACAACACGCCCACGTTTCCGGCCAGCGAGGCCGGTTTGATGAATATCCGGTCGCTTCCGACCGCCGCGTAGTAGGCGCCGGAGGCCGCGATCGACCCGACGCTAGAGACGACCGGCATCTCCTCGGACGTCTTCGAGATCTCCAGGTACATCGTCTCGCTCGCCGACGCTGAGCCCCCGCCGCTGTTGATCTGCAGGACCACGGCGTCGATGTCCGGGTCCGCACGCGCCCGCTCGAGCGCCCCCGCCAGCGCCGCTGCCGAGCCACCGTCGATGGTCCCCTCGAGCGGGATGACCGCCACCGTCCCGGAGGAACCCTGTGCCGCCACCGACGCCACGACCGGGGCGAGCACTACCCCGACGATCACCGCGACGACGACGATCGCCGAGTACGATCGGGCCAGCCGGCCGCCGAGCGACTGCAACCGTTCGTAGAGCGCCGTCGGGTCCGTCCCTTCATCGGTCCCGGAGGGGCTCCGGTCGGGGGCCGCCTGTGGCGTATCGGAGCCTCCTGCGGAGGCGTCCCCGTCGTCGACCGCGGTTTCCGTGTCAGGATCGGTCGCCGGTCCCGCATCCGTCTCCGCGTCGGGGGCCGAGTCCGACTCCGCGTCCGTCTCTGAGTCTGGGTCCGTGTCTGACATCGAGTAGCCTCGGGATACCTGTCCGAGGGACCCGATCCTGAAAAACATATGGTAACGCGTGACTCACTGCCGGGGACGCCGCCGGCGGGGAGGAGGGTGACGGTGTGAGGCCGGTCCGGTGTGGTGGTCCGGGGTCCCCACCTCTCGGGTGAACTATTAGGCCCTCCCCCCGGCAGGTGGTGACATGAACGAGTACACGGGCGCGGACCTGTTCGTCGAGGTACTCGAGGAGTACGGGGTCAGCCACGTCTTCGGCAACCCCGGCACGACGGAGCTCCCGGTGATGGAGGCGCTCTCGGGGAGCGACCTCGAGTACGTCCTCGGGCTCCAGGAGGACGTCTCGGTCGGGATGGCGGCTGGCTACGCCCAGACCCGGCGCTACCACGCCCACGACGACCCCGACGTGAACCCCGTCGGCGTGGTGAACCTCCACATCACGCCCGGGCTCGCCCACGGCATCGGCAACCTCTACGGCGCGAAGGTCGCCGGGGCGCCGATCGTGGTCACGGCGGGCAACCACGAACTCGACTTTCGCCACGACGAGCCCATCCTCTCGGGCGACTTAGAGGCGATGGTCGACCAGTTCTGCAAGTACTCGACGGAGGTGACGAGCGTCGACGTGCTCCCGATGCTGCTCCGTCGGGCGTTCCGGACCGCGCTCACACCGCCGACCGGGCCGGTGTTCCTCGCGCTCCCGCTCGACGTGATGATGGCCGGGACCGACGACGACCCCGAGCCGCTGGGACCGATCCCCTCGGCGGGGCGGGGCGACCCCGGCCAGGTCGAGCGGGCGACGGACCTGCTCGTCGAGGCCGACCAGCCGGTGCTCGTCCTCGGCGACCACGTCGCCCGGGCGGGGACCGACGCGGTCGAGGCCGCCGTCGACCTCGCGGAGGCCTCCGGCGCCCGCGTGTTCGGCGAGATGCTCGCCTGCGAGGTGAACTTCCCGACCGACCACGAGCAGTGGATCACGTTCCTCCCGCCCGCGGAGGGGCTCGGCCGGTTCCTGATGCAGTCCGATACGATCCTGTTCGTGGGCTGTTCGACGAACACGACGCTGATGCGCCACGAGGACCCGCTGGTGAGCCCCGACACGAACACGGTCCACGTCGGCCCGGACGCGTGGGAACTGGCGAAGAACGAGCCGACGAACGCCGCAGTGGTGGGCGACCCCGGGCTCGTGATGGCCGAACTCGCCGAGCGGCTGGACGGGCGGCTCGACCCAGCCGAGCGCGAGCGTCGCGTCGGGAAGGTCCACGAACTGAAGGAGTCCGTCGCGGGGACCATCCGGCGGCTGGGCGAGGACGAGAAACCGGAGGGGGAGACCCGCGCCTCGAAGGCCGAACTCGTCGACGCCATCGAGTCGGTCGTCCCGGGGGCGTACGTCGTCGACGAAGGGGTCACCTCGAAGTACGCCATGCTCACCCGGTTCGACCTGGAGGCGGAGCAGTACATCTCGAACAAGGGCGGGGGGCTGGGCTACGGGCTCCCGGCCTCCGTGGGTGCCGCCCTCGCCGAGTCCCAGACGGACGCTCCCCGGGAGGTGCTCGGGTTCGTCGGCGACGGATCGTACCTCTACTACCCCCACACGCTCTACACCGCCGCCCGCCACGACGTCGATCTGACCGTCGTGGTCTCGGACAACCGCAACTACCGCATCCTCAAGGACAACACCGTCCGGATGTTCGGGACCGACTACGAGGACCACGACTTCGTCGGGATGGACTTCGATCCTGTTGTAAATATCCCGCAGAACGCACAGAGTCACGGCGCTCGCGGCCACCTCGTCGAGAAGCCGGGCGACATCGCCGAGGTCCTGGAGGCGGCCGTCGAGCGGCCCGGGCCCGACGTCGTGGACGTGCTCGTCCACGACTGATACGGTCGTGCGTCGTCTTTTACCGGCGCTAACCGACCCCGTCCGGGTGATCACCGGTACATCGTTACGCACGGCCGTATGACACGGTCGCCGCGCTGGTCCACGACCGACACGGTCGACGTACTCGTCCACGACAGACCCCGGGAACGCGACCCGATACCTATATAGCTGGTCGTCGGGGCCCTAGAAAGGCTTAGGAGTTCCCTACACGAAGAACTGTCTAATGACTGTCGAGGAGCGGACGAGGGGGGTAGTGCTCGTGACGGTGGACTCGCTGCGAGCGGACGCGCTCCGGGCGATGCCCCGGGTACGCGGACTCGCGGAGGACGGCGTGCGGTTCGACCGGGCGTTCGCCCACGGCAACTGGACGCCGTTCTCGTTCCCGTCGATACTCGGCGCGGACCCGGTGTTCACCGACTCGCCGCGGGTGGGTCCATCGAGACGGCCGACCCTGGCGGAGACGCTCGAGCGCGACGGCGTCCACACCTCGGGGGTCAACGCCGCAAACGGGTTCCTGACCGCTCACTGGGGCTACGACCGGGGATTTCGGACCTACGAGACGTTCATGGACCCCTCGGGTCCGGTCGGTCGCTTCCTGGCGGCCCACCCGACCGTCGGCGGCTGGGCGCAGGTCCTCGGGTCGCCGCTCCGGCGGGCCGCGAACGCCCTCCGGGGGGTCGAGCGCCACCACGCCGTCGACACCTCCCACCTGCTCGCCCTCGAAGAGCACGCCCTCGAGTTCCTCGAGGACCACGGGACCGGCGGGTGGTCGGACGACGACCGGTTTTTCCTCTGGCTCCACTACATGGACACCCACACGCCGTACGTCCCGGCGCCGAAGCACGTCCGGGAGGTCACGGGCGGGGAGAAGGGCGCTGCGGGGATGCTCCGGGCACACGTACGCGCGGGGCTCGGCCGGGGCGTGAGCGACCACACGCTCGACGCGCTGTGGGACCTCTACCTCGGCGCGGCCCACCAGGTCGACGCCTCGATCGGTCGCCTCCTCGACGCGCTCGACGAGCGCGGCCTGCGCGAGGAGACGGCGGTCCTCGTCGCCGGCGACCACGGCGAGGAGTTCATGGAGCACGGCCACCTCGCACACTACCCCAAACTCTACGACGAACTCATCCACGTCCCGCTGGTCGCGGACGTGCCGGGGGCGGAACCCCACCGGGTCCCGGACGCGGTGGGGCTGGACCTGGTCCCGCCGACGGTGGCGGACCTGCTCGACGTTCCGGGCGACTTCGACGGGCTGTCGGCCCTCCCGGCCCTCCGCGGGGAGGAACCCCCAGAGAGCGAGCCGGTCGTCTCGGTCGCCGTCCGCGGCGAGTCGGTCACCCAGCAGCCCATCCCCCGTCGGCTCGCCGACGGCGACCTGCTCGTCGCCGCGCGGACCGACCGCTGGACGTTCATCCACAGCACGCGGACGAGCGACCGGGAACTCTACGACCGGGAGGCCGACCCCGCACAGGAGGAGAACCTCATCGAGACCCACGAGACCCCCGACGGGAGGGCGCCCCTCGAGGAGCTCGACGACGCTGTCCGGGAGCGGATCGAACGGATCGAGGCCATGGAACGCCACGTCGAGGAGAGCGGCGAGGGCGACGAACGTCCGGCGACGCCCGACGACATCGACCGGCAACTGAAGGCGCTCGGCTACCGGTAGATCCGATCCCGGCGGAACCCCCACGAACAGACGGGGCGAGACGCACATCGCGGGAAGCGGGCCACGGATCCGGTAGTGCGGGCAAGGGGACTGTGGCGTCGGAACGGAACGTACCCTCTTCTGCGGACGGCGGCCCGAACGTCCTCCGGGCAGTGACGGCGCGAACGAGCGGGCACGAGGCGGCGACGCCACATCGTGACCACCGGGCCCGCCCCCGTGGGGGAACTTCCGTCTTACACGTATTTAATACCTTATAGGTCGTAGTCGGTGGTGGATGTTACCAACGACGAAGAGGGATCCGCGGGACGCACGGACCGGTCTCGACGCCCAGCGTTCGGGCGAGGGGACTGTCGAGTCGGTAACCGGGGAGTCGTCGGGACGGGTCCGACACGAGCGGATCGATCGCGGACGGCGCGGACTGCTGAAGGCGATCCCGCTGGCCGGGGTCGCGCTGATCGGTAGCGGTACCGCGTCGGCCCGCGCACAGGCTATCGGGACGACGGCGCCGGGGAAAGGGTCAAGCAGGACGTTTCCGGAACTCATCCCGCTCCCCGACGGGTTCCAGCCGGAGGGGATCGTGACCGGTCGGGGCACCGAGTTCTTCGTCGGCTCGCTGGCGGACGGGGACGTCTACCGGGGCGATCTGCGTATCGGCGAAGGGGAGGTTCTCGTAGAAGGTACCGAGGGTCGAATCTCGGTCGGTCTCTCGTACGATAGCAGGAGCGACTACCTCTTCGTGGCAGGCGGAACGACGGAGGAGGCGTACGTGTACGACGCCGAGACCGGTGAGGACGCTGCCGTCTACGAATTCGATGGAGCGGGTTTCGTGAACGATGTCGTGGTGACACGGACCGCGGCCTACTTCACCGACTCGTTCGTTCCCGTCCTCTACCGGGTACCGCTGGGTCCGGGCGGTCGGTTACCCGAGCAGAGCGCAGTCGACGAGACCCC
>JBEPXB010000064.1:0-8808 GCA_041642135.1 Halobacteriales archaeon
GTTTCGTGCCCGCGGCGATGCGGACCGGGAACGTCACGGTCCGCCCGAACGCGTTCGTCACGGACATCCTGACCGAGACGCCGCTGGGCGACGAGCCGACCGCCACGGGTGTACGGTTCCGCGACACCTGGTCCGGCCAGAGAGAGCGCGTGAACGCGGAGGTCGTGGTCCTCGCGGCAGGGGCGGTCGAAACGCCGCGGCTCTGGCTCAACGCCGACCTCCCGGACAGCGGCTGGGTGGGTCGGGGCATGACCATCCACTTCCCGGACAGCGTGATGGGGCTCTGGGACGGGGACGACCTCGAGGGAGCGATCGGCAAGCGGACCGTCGACCAGCACCACGGCCAGGACAGCGCCATCCGCTTCGACTACCCCGGGCTGGGGATGTTCCAGCCGATCACGGCCACGCCGGCGATCAACGCGCTCCTCGGGTTCGGCGCGAGCGCCTCCGGGTTCACCTTCCAGAACGATACCGGGGCCGCGCCCTGGGACACGATGGGTCGGATCGCGGGCGCCGAACTCAAGCGGGTCCTGTCGGGCTACCGCCGACTGCTCCCGATATTCGTGCTCTCGGACGACCATCCGCACAAGCGCAACGGCATCTCCGTCGTCGAGGGCGTCGAGGACGAGCACGGGCCGGTCCCGCTGGTGAACTACGAGCCGAGCGAGGGGGACCAGCACCGCCGTGACGACCTCGCGGTGATCGCGGCCGAACTCCTCCGCGCCGCTGGCGCCTCGCACGTCCACCGCTCGGACTCCCCGCCCACGGCCATTCACATCCACAGCACGATGGCGATGGGCAAAGTGGTGGACGAGGCCTGCGAGGCCTACGACGTCGACCGGCTGTTCGTCGCCGATCACTCCGCCCTCTCCAACGGGCTCGGCGGGCCGAACCCGACGAACACGGGCCAGGCGCTGGCGGCTCGCACGGGGGAGCGGATCGTCGAGCGCTACTTCGAACCGTAGCGGCGCGGCCCCGCGGAGCCACGTCGAGATCTGGATGTCGACAGGCCCAGTGACGAGGCGAGCGAAGCGTCCCACCGGAGGACAGCTATAGCCGGTGGTACGGGCGTCGAACGCGCTAGAGAGTCGCGCCAGAACGGGTTTACCGTCGTCCTCCGTCGCCGCGGGACGAGCCATGCGAAGGCATCACAGTCGACGGACGGTACTGCGGACGACGGCCGGCCTCGCGGCCGCGACGACCGGGCTCGCGGCGTTCGCGGGACCGGTGGCCGCCCACTTCCCGGAGGAACTCGATATCGACGTGAAACCCGGGGACGAGGGGAACACCATCAACCCGCGGAGCCGCGGCGTGACGGCCGTCGCGGTCCTCCACAACGAGGCGTTCGATCCGCCGAGTGCGGACGTCCGCTACCGCTTCGGTCCGCCCGAGGCCGTCGCAGGCGGGGGCGGTGCCAGCCCCGTCCGACACCGCGTCGAGGACGTGGACGGCGACGGACAGGACGACCTGGTCCTCCAGTTCCGGACGGCAGAGGCCGGGTTCGACCACGACGACGAGGTCGCCGAACTGCACTGGGACCGGGACGAGAGCCACGAACACGGCCTCTCGGGGCGGGACGACGTCAGGACGGTCGGGCGCGGCCGGCGCTGACCACGAAGGCCGGAGTCGAGCCCGGGATGGTCGTCCACGCGACGCGAACTCCGCTGACGAGCTGGCTCTCTACGTCACACCGACCGGCACGTTCGGAGTCTCTCGCCTCCCCGTCGCTCTCGCGCCGTCACTCCGTCCCGTTCTCGTCCGTGTCGGGTTCCACGCTATCGGTTTCTTCGGTGTCGGGATCCACGACCTCGGTCTCTTCGACCTCCGTGCCCTCGCTCGCGGTCTCCCCGGTTACGACCTCCGTGGCGCCGTCCATCCCCGTCACGGTCTCCCCGGTGTCCTCCGGCGGGCGCGCCTGGCGGCCCAGCTCCATCCCGAACCACAGCCAAAGCGGGTACGCGGCGAAGAGCATGACCGCGAGCACGTCGGCGCCGGCCGTACGCTTCAGCCGGGTGTTGAGCCCCGAGTTGAGCATCCAGTCCGACCCCCGGGTCCACCGGCGGCCGTTCCACCACGGGAGGATGTCGACGTAGAGCAGGCCACTCACGCCGTAGAACAGCCCGAGGAGCGCGATGGCGATGCGACGGCGGCGACTACCCTTCGGCACGAACCGGCCGGTGACCAGTCCCGAGACGAACAGCACCGGTGGGTCGAGTAGGAAGCTCATTGTGTCCTCGCGTACAGGTGTACCTCGACGGACATTAGCCTACCCCCGGTCGATACCCCCAGGCTCCGCACTCCCGTCCCGGTCGAGTCCGTGTGTGGCGCCGCTCGTACCGCGGCGACGTCCGAACGCCCCGGTGTCCCCTCATACGGCCGTGCGTAACGATGTACCGGCGATCACCCGGATCGGTCGGTCATCGCCGGTAAAGGACTACGCACGACCGTATCAGTCCACCTCGAACGTCTTCTTGAACGTGTAGCAGTAGCGGTCCATGCCGAGGCGGTCCTCGTAGAAGCGGTGGGCGTCGTCCCGCCAGAGCCCCGACTCGAGCGTGATGCTCTCACAGCCCCGCTCGCGCGCCCAGCCCTCGAGAAAGCCCATCAGGCGCCCGCCGTGGCCCTCCGAACGCCGGTCCGGTCGGGTGACGAGGTCGAAGACGAACAGGTGGCGCCCGTTGTAGAAATTCGTCCGGATCCCGACACCGGCGACGGCGAGGACCTCTCCGTCCTCGAACACGGCGAACAGGCGGTAGCCCTCCTCGCGCATCTCGCGGAGGTACTCGAGGTACGTCTCCTCGGTCAGGTGGTCCCGGAGCTCGACGAGGACGGGGAAGGCCTCGAGCCACTCGGCCTCGGTAGTCAGCTCTCCGATGTCGGTTTCGGCCATGCCTGGACGTAGCGGCCCCCTATCGAAAGCGTTCCCCCGATGGGTCGTCTCCCGACGCTGTCCGGGAGGGGTCGTCCCTTCGCGCGTCCTACCCCTTCGCTCTCTACCCCTCCGCGCCGTGCTTCTCTTTCTCCTCTTTCCGGAGTTCGATCCGGCGGATCTTCCCGCTCGAGGTCTTCGGGAGTTCGGTGACGAACTCGATCCGGCGGGGGTACTTGTAGGGGGCCGTCGACTCCTTGACGAAGTCCTGTATCTCGACGACGAGGTCGTCGCCCCCCTCGTAGTCCTCCGCGAGGACCACGTAGGCCTTGACGACGTTGCCCCGCTCCTCGTGCGGGCTCTCGACGACGGCGGCTTCGGCAACGGCGTCGTGTTCGACCAGCGCGTCCTCGACCTCGAACGGCCCTATCCGATAGCCGGCGGAGATGATGATGTCGTCGGCCCGGCCCTCGAAGAAGAAGTAGCCGTCCTCGTCGCGGGAGGCGAGGTCACCCGTCCGGTAGTAGTCGCCGCTGAACGTCCGCTCGTCGAGGTCCGGCTTCTCGTAATACCCGTCGAAGATGCCCGGACAGTCCACCGGGACGGCGATCTCGCCGATCTCCCCTGTCTCGACCTCGCGCTCCTCCTCGGTGTCGATGATCGTCGTGCCCATTCCGGGGGTGGGCTTGCCCATGCTCCCCGGTTTCACGTCGATGCCGGGGTAGTTGGTGACGAGCGCGACCGTCTCGGTCTGCCCGTAGCCGTCCCGCGGCGTGACGCCGAACGCCTCCTCGATAGCCGCGATGGGCTCGCGGTTCAGCGGTTCGCCCGCCGAGAGCACCTCCTTCAGCGAGACGTCGTACTCGTCCATGTCCTCGACCTGGCTGAACATCCGGTACTGGGTCGGGACCGCACAGAGCCGCGTCACGCCCTCCTCGGCCATCAGTTCGAGGAACGTCCCGGGCTCGAACTCGCCGTCGTAGACGAACTGCGGCGCGCCCGTGGTGATGCCCACGCCCACGGGGCTCCAGAACCACTTCGCCCAGCCGGTTCCCGTGGTGGCCCACATGAGTTCGTCCGAGAAGTCCGTCTCCTGCGTGTACCCCCACCAGTAGGGGCCGTTGATGCGCTCGAAACACCGCATCCAGCGGTGGCGGTGCATCACCGGCTTGGGCTGGCCGGTCGTCCCCGAGGTGTAGTTGATGGTCATCGGGTCCTCCGCGGCGAGGTCGGGGCCGTCGTGGTCCGTCGACTGCCCATCCAGGAGGTCGGCGAACGAGTGCCAGCCCTCCTTCTCGCCGTCGAGGACGATCAGCGTCTCGAGAGGGGTGTCGTCGACGACGGGCTCGACCATGTCCGTCAGCGACGCGTGACAGACCACCGTGGACGCCTCGCAGTCGTTCGCGCGGAACGCGATGTCCTTCGCGCGGAGCATCGACGAGCAGGAGACCACGAGCGCCCCGCGCTTCAGGACGCCCAGCTGGATGGCGAACGCGTCGGGGTGGCGCGGGAAGAGATGCATCACGCGGTCGCCCTGTCCGACTCCCAGTTCCTCGAGCGCGTTCGCGAACCGGTTCATATCCGCCCGGAGGTCGGCGAACGTCCGTTCCGCGCGGGTCCCCTCGTCGTCGCGGAAGGTGAGCGCGACGCGGTCGCCGAACGACTCGGCGTGTGACTCGACCACCGCCGGGAGGTTGTAGTCGTCCGGGATGTCCCACTCGAACTCCGCCAGTTCGCGTTCGTAATCGATAGCCATGAACGATGGGTCATCGAGAAGGGACTAATATCCTTCCTCATCGAGGGGCGGGTTCGGGTGGGCGTCGGGTCGTGGTGGGGGCGTCGGGTGGGACTGAAAGGGGCCGGTCGATACGCTCCCGCGACTCGCTGCGCTCCTCGCTCCGTTCGCTGCGCTCCTCGCTCCGTTCGCTTCGCTCACTCCGCTGTGGTGCTTGCTTCGTCGGGGTTCGCGTATCGACCGGGGGCGTTCGAGCTGTTCTCTGTATCTACTGTCACTGGAAACGAGAACAGCTCGAAAGCCCCGAGTCGCTGGAGTCGGGGGGCTCGCTGCGCTCCTTGCTCCCTGCGGTCGCTGCGGTGCTTGCGTCGCCCGCCTTCCTCCAGCGACTCGCCCCTTTCAGTCCCACCCGAAGTATCCACCCGGGAACCGTCGTCCCCACGCGACTGCCGGGGGCAAACTATACCACGACCCGAACACCCTGTGACAGGTGTCCACACCCATGACGAAGACGCGCGCGGCAGTCCAGACGGCCGACCGGACGATCGAGGTTCAGGAGTTCGAGGTACCCGAATCGGTGGGAGAACGCGAGGCCCTCTTGGCAGTCGAGGCCTCCGGGATGTGCGGGAGCGACTGGGAGCAGTACCAGGGGGAGTTCGCGGAGATGGACCTCGTCGAGTACCCCTGCATCCCCGGCCACGAGCCGATCGGGCGCATCGAGATGATCGGCGACGAGGCCAGCGAGGCGTGGGGCGTCTCGGCGGGCGACCGCGTCGCCGTCGAGCCGTTCGCGCCCTGTGGGGTCTGCCCGCGCTGTGTCGAGGGGGAGTACACGCTCTGTGACAACCGGTTCATGTACGCGTTCACGCCGACGACGGTCGGAAGCGGGCTCTGGGGCGGCTACTCGGGGTACATGCACCTCCGGCCGAACACGGTCGTCCATCGCCTTCCCGAGGAGCTCCCCCGGGACGAAGCGGTGCTGTTCAACCCGATCGGGGCGGGCTTCGAGTGGGCCTACCGCGTCGGCGGGGTCGACCCCGGCGACTCGGTGCTGATACTCGGCCCGGGCCAGCGCGGCCTCGCGAGCACGGTCGCCTGCGATGTCGTCGGTGCTGGGGAGATCATCGTCACCGGCCTCGAGCGGGACGCCGGGAAACTGGAACTCGCCCACGAGTTCGGGGCGACCCACACCGTGAACGTAGAGGCCGAGGACACCGTCGAGCGCGTCCGCGAGGTCACCGACGGCCGGGGCGTCGACGTGGCCATCGACGTCACGCCCATCGCCACGGACCCCGTGATCGACGCCATCGACGCGGTCCGGCCCGGTGGGACGGTCGTGCTCGCGGGGCTCAAGGGGATGAAGGAGGTCCCCGGGTTCGTCTCGGACAGGCTCGTCCTCGACGACATCGACCTCCGGGGCGTCCTCGGCGTGAAATCGTGGGCGTACGAGCGGGCCATCGACGTGATCGAGTCGGGCGAGTACCCGCTCGACCGGATGCACTCGCACACGTTCACCGTCGAGGAGGTCGAGCGGGCGATGCGGATACTCGGCGGCGAGGTCGACGAGGAGGCGACGCACATCACCGTCGTTCCCGAGTGAGCCGCCCCGTTCGGTCGAACGGAGCGTCGGCGTCCGCCGAAGCGGTCCGGTCCAGTCCGGTTCGGTCTCGTCCAGAACGGGCGGTCGGGAGCCCGTCGTCCCGTCTCAGGTCACCAGATCGACCGTGAGTGGGTAGTCGTACACCTCGTTCTCGCTCGCGCGCACCGTCGCCAGCACCACGAGGATCACCCACGCCAGTGCGACGATCGGAACGAGGAACAACCCGACGCCGACCAGGAGGGAGAACAGCGCGAAGACGATGATCACGGTCCACGTCATCTGGAAGTTCAGCGCCTGCTTCCCGTTCGCGTCGACGAACTCGCTCTCCTCTCGCTTGATCAGCCACACCACCAGCGGGGCCAGGATGTTCCCGAAGGGGACGAAGAACCCGGCGAACGCCGACGCGTGGACGAGGATCGCCCAGGTCCGCTCGTCGCTGCTCACGCCGACCTCGGCGGCCGCCTCCCCGGCAGGTTCCCGGTCGGATCCCCTGAACTCCTCCCGCTCGGACTCCGCCACGTCGGGGTCGATATCGTCGTCCGGTCCCGTTGCCATACGTCACGGTTCGTCAGGGACGTACAAAAACCGGGTCGTTCGCTCCGGCCCGTCGCTGTGTTCGCAGGTAACCGGGCCCAGCCGGCACGACCCGAGCGGGTGTTTATCCGCCGTCGACGCCTTCTGACGGGTATGAACGACGAGGCCATCACTCCCGAGGAACTCCAGCGACGGCTCGATGCCGGCGAACCGGTGACGATACTCGACACGCGGAACCGCGACGAAGTCGAGGCGTGGGCCATCGACGGCCCAGGGGTGGAACGACACCACGTCCCCTACGCGAAGTTCCTCTCCGCGAAGGTCACGGGCGGGGCGGCCGATCTCCTCCCCGCGGGGGTACCGGAACCCGTGATCGCGGTCTGCCCGCGCGGTGAGGCGAGCGACGAGGTGGCCGAACTCCTCCGCGGGGAGGGCGTCGACGCGGTCAACCTCGCCGGCGGGATGGAGGGGTGGGCGCGGGTCTACCAGCACGCCGAACTCCCGGCGGAGGCGACCGGCGAGGCCACGGTCCTCCAGTACCGCCGGCCGTCGTCGGGCTGTCTCGCCTACCTGATCGTCTCGGGCACGCCGGAAGCGGACGGCGCAATGGAGGCGGCGGTCGTCGACCCGCTCCGGGCGTTCGCCGACCGCTACGCCGCGGACGCACGCGAGCGGGGTGCGGAACTGGTCTACGCCGTCGACACGCACGTCCACGCCGACCACGTCTCCGGCGTCCGGGAGGTCGCGGACCCGACGGGCGCGATGCCGGTCATGGCGGCGAAGGCGGTCGAGCGCGGCGTGACCTTCGACGTCGAGACCGTCGCCGACGGCGACCGGCTGGAGGTCGGCGACGCGACGGTCGATGTCCACGAGACGCCCGGCCACACCACGGGGATGGTGAGTCTGCGCGTCGGCGACACGCTCCTCACCGGCGACACGCTGTTCGCCCCGGGCGTCCCCCGGCCCGACCTCCAGGAGGGCGACGAGGGGGCCGCCGAGTACGCCCGCGAACTCCATCGCACCCTGACCGAGCGGTTCGAGCGGTTCGAGGACGAGGTGCTGGTCGCACCGGGGCACTTCACGCCCGGGGGGTCGCCCGCCGAGGACGGCACCTACACCGCCCGGTTGGGCGACCTCCGGGCGTCGCTCTCGGTCTTCTCGCTCGACCGCGAGGCGTTCACAGAGCGGGTCCTCGCCGACATGCCGCCCCGGCCGGCGAACTTCGAGACCATCATCGCTACCAATCTCGGCCGGGAAACCCTCTCGGACGACGACGCGTTCGAGGCGGAACTCGGACCGAACAACTGCGCCGCGGCCGCCGATTGAGCCGTGTCCGATGGTTCCGGTCGGCTCGACCCGGACGCCGCACGCGAACACCTCCTGACCGACCGTCGCGGGGTCGTCGAGGCGACCATGGAGTGTGCCGAGCGCGTCTCGGCGGCGTGGCCCGAACGGGGACCGACAGACCGGGATCAGGTGGTCGAACCGCTCCGTGCGGTCCTCTCGGAGGCCGGCCTGCTGAGTGCGTACCCCTCGGTGCTCGCGGAGTGCGTCGCGGCGGCCGGTGGGGAACTCCGGGCCGAGCCGGTCCCCGCGCCGCCGTACGTCGTCGTGACGGGTGTCGGCCCGGTCCTCCGCGCGACGCTCGACGCCGGTCGGCTCGTCGTCACGCTCGCGGTGCTCGATGTCGAGCGAGAGGCCGGTGACGGGCGACCGCGGTACGTCCGCGGCGCGACGACCCCGGAGGCGGCCGTGAGTGTCGAGGTCAGGTGAGACTCCGGTGGCGGCTCAAAGTGACCGACAGAGCGATCTGTAGTTCTCTGCCAGCACGATATCGAATCTCAGAGGATCGGCGTACGAGATAGGGAGCGCGTATCGGTCACGCCACACACTCTTCCTGCCTGGATAGCACTCGGAGATCCGCCAAGGGAGTCGGAACCGGTCGGTCCATGTGACTCTCGAGGGACTCGTTCGCCCGGAACTACCGCATTTGACCGAACTCGACGCCTGATACGGACTGCTGCACTCGTGTACCGGATACGACCGTGCGCCGGGGTGCGGCCGATGCGG
>JBEPXB010000065.1:0-8794 GCA_041642135.1 Halobacteriales archaeon
GTCCTCGACTCCCAGGACGACCGCCTTCGGATGGAGGTCCTCGCGGTCCCACTCGCGGCCGCCGTTGCCCCGGTGGGCGCCGAGGCCGACGCCGTCGCTCGAGAGGTACGCCTCGTACGGCCGGCGATCGTAGTCTATCGGTGCCGGCTCGTCCGTGTCGCTGGCGGCCTCCGACTCCCCGCCCGGCCGCCGGAGCACCACCCCGTCGGGGTACCGCTCGCGGAACTCGCCGTAGGTGGTCATCGCCGCGGGGAGGACCCGCAGTTCGGCTCCCGCGAGCGGGCCGGCGATCGCTCGCCCCGTCGACTGCTTCCACTCGCTGTCGGTCTCCCGGTCGTACATCACGAGGTCGTCGTCCGCGAGCTTGCCCGACACCCCGAACGAGAGCACCCCGTCGTCCATCACGAGTTCCACGACCTCGTCGCCCGAGTCTTCGGGGATCCCGTCGGCCGCGGACACCTCGCGGTCGTAGACGACGCCGGCCCCGCAGAGCGGACACCAGGTGACGGCTACACGATGGGTTCCGACGCGGTCGTTGACGACCTCGTGGAAGTCCAGTATCCGGACCGGATACGCCCGAACCTCCCCCTCCAGTTCGAGGACGACCACGTCGTCGCCGTCCTCGCCGACGTAGTCGGGGCCGAACGTCGGGTCGTCGACGCTCGGGATGGCGTCCCGGGGGAGGACCCGTCTGACGTCCATCACTCGAGTTCGAAGTGGAGCCGCTCGCGACCGCTCCCGCCCGTCTCCCGGCCGGTCACGCGCACCTCGCCGATCTCGTCGGTGTTCCGGACGTGCGTCCCGGCACACGCGGTGCGGTCGTACGGCTCGTCGTTCGGCCCGGCGACCTCTACGATGCGGAGCTCCCGGATGGAGTCGGGCAGGAGTTCGATGCGCGTCCGCTCGGGGTCGAGTTCGCGCTCTGCCCGCTCGCGCTCCATGGTGTACCACGTCACCGCCCGGTCGTCCTCGACGAGAGCGTTCATCGTGGCCTCGACGTCGGCCAGATCGCTCTCCGTGAACCGGTCGTGCTCGACATCGATCCGGGCGCGGTCGACGTAGAGCTGGTTCCCGCGGGTCGGCGCGTCGTAGTCCTCGAGCAGTAGCGCCGAGAGGAGGTGCTGTGCGGTGTGATAGCGCATGTGGGCGTACCGGCTGTCCCAGTCGAGTTCGCCCGAGACTGTCGTCCCCGCCTCCGGCGGCTCCCCGTCGAGTTCGTGGTAGACCGTGTCCCGTTTCTGCACGTCGGCGACCGCCCACTCCCGGCCGTCGGTCCCGAGAACACCCCGGTCGGCGGGCTGTCCACCCCCCTCCGGATAGAAGTGTGTCCGGTCGAGGACGACCCGCGGCGGACCGTCGAGCGCGCGGACCACCTCCGCCTCGAACGTCCGGACGGACGAGTCCTCGAGATACAGCGCCTCCGTCTCCATGGCGGCACCGACGTCCGGACGGGGTTTATACTGTCGGTCGGCGGTCCCGGGAGGCGTGTCTCGGTGTCACCCTCCGAACTGTCGACGGTCTCGACTGTCGGCCCGCCGGACGTTCCCTGAGGGTCTCGGTACCGTCCGCGTGTCTACCATAACCCTAAAGAGTTGACCTGACCATTTTTTTCTCAAGATGAACGTCGTCACCGCGGAAGCAGTCGTCGGGAGGTGGTCACATGGGCGTCGAGATCCGTGAGTCCCCCGTCTCGGACGAGGAGTTCGAGGCGATGAAGCAGTTCGTCCACGACTACCTCGAGGCCTCCGTCGAGAACGAGGAGCAGGGCGGCCGGATGCGGTGGTATCCGTGGCACTCCGCGGAGTACCGCTTCAACCACATCCTCAACGTCGCGGACCTGGCGACCCACATCGCCCGCAAGGAGGGCGCGAACGTCGACGTGACCCGCGTGGCCGCGCTGTTCCACGACATCGCCAAGCTCGAGGCCGACCAGGACGTCCACGCCGAGGAGGGTGCCCGCGTCGCCCGCGAGTACCTCGAGACACACGGGGACTACCCGCCGTCGTTCGTCGACGAGGTGTGTGCGGCCATCACCGACCACTCCTACCAGGGCGACCTCTCGGACGTCTCGCTGGAGACCCGGTGTCTGATGGAGGCCGACCTGCTCGACAAGGTCGGCGCGAACGGGACGACGCTGATGCTGCTGCGGATGGGATACGAGGCCCGTACGCACATGGACGCTAGCGAGATGGTCGGGCGCGTCCTCGAGCGCGGCGAGGACGCCGTCGACCGGGTCCGCTCGGACACCGCACAGGGTCTCGCCCACCGCCGCATCAAGCGCGTCCGGTGGTTCAAGGAGTGGCTCGAGACCGAGGTGGCCGAGATGGACGTCGAGAGCGAGGAGGAGTAGTCCGGACCGACTCGACTCCCGCAGGGCCCGGGATGGGCCTCACAGGGTCCCCGAGAGACCCCGGAACGCGTCGTAGAGGAAGAAGACGCCGAACCCAGCGAGCACGGCCGCAGAGAGGTACGCGACGACCGGCGCGAGCTTCGAGACCCGTCGTTCGGCGGCGACCAGCGCCGCCGGGAACCCCGTGATCCAGAGGACGATGCCGCCGAACATCCCCGCCACCAGCGCGGGGCTCCCCGTCCGGACGACCAGGAGCCCCTCGAACGACTCGCCGACCGCCTCCGCGAGCACGTCTATGGTCCCCGGTTCGAGCAGTCCCACACCCACGGTGAGCCAGAACAGGATCTGGTAGGGGTTGGTGAGCGCGAGGACGAACGCCTTCCTGAACCCCTTGGACTCGCCTGTCACCTCGCCGTCCCCATCGCCGCGGAACGTCGCCTCGGCGTCCGTCGCTGCGCCGTAGGCGAAGTAGAGCATCAACAGTCCCCCGACGCCGACCATCGCCGCCCGGAGGAGCGGCAGCGACTCGACGAACGCCACGACGCCGAAGAACGCCAGCACGAGGAACGCCGCGTCGGCGCTCATCGCCCCCAGTCCCGCCCGGAACCCCGCGAGCCACCCCCTGACCACGGACTCCTCGGCGATGATGGCGTTCATCGGGCCCGGCGGGGCCGCCAGCGCGAGGCCGAACACCGCGCCGGCACCGAGCGTCGTCAGCACTCCCATCGCCGTCCCGTACCCGGGTCGGGTGTATAAGCCCTGCGTGGTGGGACGTCTCGACACGGTTCGTCGTTCCGGACCCCGACCTCGCCACAAGAATCATGCGACGGGCCACTCGACCGATCTGTATGCTCAGTGCCGAGTTCGAGGTGTGTACCGACTGCGGGAACCTGCACATGGAGGGCGGACCCGCCCCGCGCGACGTCGACGAGTGTGCGGCCTGTGGCGGCCGGGTGACCGACGTCGAACTCGACGACCTGATCGGGCTGTAGCGACCGCTCGGAACGGTCGGTCGAGATGAACGCGCCGCCGAGCGAGCTCTGACTCCGTCCATCGCCCTCGAGCGGACGCTCGCGGCCAGCATACGCCGAGCGAGCGTAGCGAGCGAGGCGTTTCACCCGCCCCGAGCGGCGAAGCCGCGAGGGGCGCAGTTTTTCCCCACGTTTTTCCGACGAGTGGTTCGCGAGCGCAGCGAGCGAACCCGAGGAGGAAAAAGTGGTTGTTCCTAGATCCCCTTCCCCATCAGGTGGCTCCGGGCGACGTCGGCGTCCTTGTTCCCCGTCGCGGTGTTCAGGAGCACCACCGTATCGTCGGAGTCGAAGTGACCCTCGTCGGCCAGTTTCCAGGCACACGCGGCCGCCGCGGCGCAGGTGACGCCCATCTCGGCGCCCTCGTTCTGTGCGACCGTGACGAGCGAGTCGAGGATCTCCTCGTCCGAGGCGGCGACCGCCCGGCCGCCCGACTCCCGGATCGCCTCGAGGATCCAGGGGCTCGCGCCGGGGTCGGGGATCTCGATGCCACCACAGATCGTGTCGGGCACCTCCCAGGGATCGTGGCGCTCGCGACCGTCCTCGAACGCCTCGACGATGGGAGCACACCCTTCCGACTGGGCGGCGTGGAACGCCGGGATCCCGTCGGTGAGGTCCAGCTCCTCGAACTCGCGGGCGGCCTTGTACATCCCGACGAGGCCGACGCCACCGCCGGTCGGGTAGACGACGTGGTCGGGGACCTCCCAGTCGAGCTGTTCGGGGAGTTCGTAGTACATCGTCTTCTTCCCCTCGTGGCGGTAGGGGGTGACGAACGTCTGGACTGGGTACCAGTCCTCGTGTTCCGCCATGGCGTCGTCGAGCGCCGACCCGGCGTCGCCGATGCGCCCCTCGACGACGCTCAGGTCGCCGCCGTGGACGTTCACCATCGCCTTGTTGGTGAACCCCGCACGGGTCGGAAGGAAGACGTGCGAGTCCAGTCCAGCGCGGGCGGCGTAGGCCGCCGCGGACTGGCCGGCGTTGCCAGCAGAGGCGAGCGCGACGTCCTCGGCCCCGTGCTGGACGGCGGCGGTCATCGCCGCCGACTGCCCGCGATCCTTGAACGATCCCGTCGGGTTCCGACCCTCGTCCTTGATGTACACGGCCTCGACGCCGAGTTCCTCGGCGAGCCGCGGGGCTTCGGGCATCGGGGTCGTCCCCTCGTCCATCGTCACCGCCGCCTCGCGGGGGAACGGCAACAGCGCGTCGTAGCGCCACATCCCGTCGAACGGGTCCGCCTCGAGGTCCTCGCGTGCCAGTTCGATCGCGTCGTAGTCGTACGCCGGGTCGAGTATCCCGCCGCAGTCCGGACAGCGGTGGGTCCCCGTCTCGGCGTCGAACGTCTCGCCGCAGTCACGGCACTCCAGTCCGACGAACGCGTCCGTCGTATCCATACCCCCGCCTGGGGGGGCTGGGACTAAGACCTGTTCGTCGACGGTCGGCGTCGCTCGACCGTGGAGTACCTGACGGAGCCGGTAACGTCGTCGTCTTACATCGATTTAAATGCAGGACCGGCCGTCCGGCGAACTGCCGGCGGGGGGCCGTCCGTGCGACTCGCCACCCCAGCGGGCGCCCCCTCGCCGGTGCGGCCCCGTACGGGTTGTGCCACGGGGCCACCGTCCTCGGGTCGGTTCCCGGGGGCATCCCACTCCGTGTCTCGGCACGGTTTAGTGACTCGCCGCGCTACCCCGGGTCATGACAGAGGTAGCGGTCGTCGGGGGAGGGCTCGCGGGACTGGTCGCCGCGAGCCGACTGGCCGAGGCCGGCACGCGCGTGCGGCTGTTCGAGGAGCGCGAAACGGTGGGGGGTCGCGTCTCCTCCGTCCACGAGGACGGGTTCACGTTCGACGACGGGTTCCAGGTGCTGTTCACGGCCTACCCCGCCGCCCGCGAGGAACTCGACCTCGACGCGCTCTCGCTCCGCCGGTTCGCCCCCGGCGCGACCATCGCCCGGCCCGGCCATCGCTCGACGCTCTCCGACCCGCTCCGGGACCCCGGTGCGGCGCTCCCGTCGCTGTTCAACCGGGACGTCACGCTCGGCGACAAGCTCCGGACACTCCGGCTCCAGCGCGACCTCGCCCGACGGACCGAACGCGAGGTGTTCGCCGGCGAGGACACCTCCATCCGGGCGTTCCTCGCCGACTACGGGTTCTCGCGGAAGTTCGTCGAGAACTTCGTCGAGCCGTTCTACGGCGGCATCACCCTCGACCGCTCGCTCTCGACGTCGGCGTCGGTGTTCCGCTACACGTTCAAGATGCTCTCCGAGGGCGCCACCGCCGTCCCGGCCGACGGGATGGGGGCGGTCCCCGAGCAGCTCGCCGACCGGGCCCGGGCCGCGGACGCCCGCATCGAGACGGGGACCCGGGTCGAGGGCCTCGACGGGACGGCGATCGATCTCGGGGGCGAAACCGTCGAGGCCGACGCCGTCGTGGTCGCGGCGAACCCCCGGGAGGCCGAGCGGCTCACCGGCGTCGAGACCCCCGAGGAGGCCCGGGCTTGTGTGACCCAGTACGTCTCCATCGCGGCTCACGACGCGCTCGACACGGGCAAGCGGGTCATCCTGAACGCGGCGGACGACCGGCCGAACACCGTCGCGCCGATGTCCGCCGTCGCGCCCGAGTACGCCCCCGCCGACCGGGAGCTCCTCTCGGCGACGTTCCTCGGTCCTCAGGACGCCGCCGCCGAGGCGCTGTTCGAGGAAGTGGTGGAATCGCTCGCGTCGTGGTACCCCGAACACCGGTTCGACGACGCGGAGCTCCTCCACACCGCCCGGGTGGAGTTCGCGCAGTTCGCCCAGCCGCCGGGGTTCCGCGACGACCTCCCGACCGTGCGGGAGCCCGGCGACGACGTCTACCTCGCCGGTGACTTCACGCGGTGGTCCTCGATACAGGGGGCGCTCGATTCCGGCCGGGCCGCCGCGGAGGCCGTGCTCGCCGACCACGGAGTGTAGCGGGAGCAGGGTGCGGTCACAGCATCCGGCGGAACGAGGAGAGCGGCGGGAACGCCAGCGTCTCCCCGGCCGCCTCGTCCCACACGATCGGCCGGAACGCGCCCACCCGACGCGCAAGCGGCGACATGAGGTCGCCGTCCCGGGTCCCGTTGACGGGCGTGCCGGCCGCGAGCCGCGTGAACGCCGGGAGCATCAGCACGTCCGCGCCGCGGTAGACCCCCTCGCCGTAGAGGTAGCAGGGCCGGCGCCGGCCCTCGATCTCGATCGCGGGGTGGTCGTGGCCCACGAGGTAGCGCTCGGCGGCGGACTCGGGCGCCTCGTGGCCGTGGGTCACCAGCCAGCCGCCGGCGCGGTACTCGTCTTCGGTGGGGGCCTTCCAGAGGTCGCCCAGCATCGTGTCGTGGTTGCCGGGCGTGACGACCAGTCGCGCGCCGGCCTCCCGGGCCGTCGTCCGCAGTCCGTCGAGCGTCTCCATCACACCCCGCGGGAGCGTCGAGAACGAGTGCAGCAGGTCGCCCGCGAGCACCACCTCGTCGGGGTCGAACCGGTCGACGAGCGCCGCGAACCGCCCCGTGACGTCCTCGTGTTCGCCGAGGCGCACCTCCACGTTCGAGACCGCGTCCTTCCCGAGGTGGACGTCGGCGAGGACGAGCGTCTCCGCGTCACGCAGGTAGACGGCACGGTCCCGGAACTCGAGGCCGTCGGGGGAGCTCATCGTCGCCTCGTACGCGGGGCCAGCCCAAAGCCGTGGCGTCTCCGGACCGCGGCTCGTCGGTCCTCGCGGAGTCGATGCGGTCCGTCGATCCCTCGACCCACGACGGGCCCGGCGGACCGGCGTCCGGCGGCGATCCGTACCGGGGTCGCGGGGGTTTATCCGGTCGCCACCCGTCACGGCGCACATGGTCGAGGTCCTCGACAGCAAGCGGTCGGCGACGAAGTTCCGGGTGCTCGTCGAGATCGCCGACCGCCAGCCCGCGGTCAATCAGGGGGAGATCGCCGCCGCAGTGGGGGTAACCTCCCAGGCGGTCAGCGAGTACATCCGCGAACTCGTCGAGGACGGCTTCGTCGAGAAGGAGGCCCGGTCGCGCTACCGCGTCACCAAGGAGGGCGTCGACTGGCTGTTCCAGCAGGCCGCGGACGTCCGCCGGTTCGCCGAACACGTCACCGAGGACGTCCTCGGGTCGATGCAGGAGGACGCCGCCGTCGCGGCCGCCCGGATCTCGGAGGGCGAGACCGTCAGCCTCTCGATCCGCGAGGGACTGCTCCACGCCACGCCCGGCGACGACGGACCGGCGACGGGCGTCGCCACGACCGACGCCGAACCGGGCGGGGTCGTCGGCGTCACCGGGTTCGAGGGGGTCATCGACCTCGACCCGGGTGACGTGACGGTCTTTCAGGTACCGCCGGTCAGGACCGGGCTCCCCGGGAGCAGCGGGTCGCTCCGGGCGGCCTGCGAGTCGGCGGACCTCGTGGCCGCCGCCGGCGTCGAGGCGGTCGTCGCCTGCCGGCAGTCCGGTATCGAGACAGACGTCCGCTTCGCCGCCGGCGAGGTCGCCGCGGACGCCGCCTCCCGCGGCCTCGACGTGGTCGTCGTCGTCACCACCGACTCGGCGGGACGGGTGACCGATGCGCTCCGGGACGCGGGGCTCGCCTACGAGGTCGACGACCTGTAACTCGCGCTCTCGCTACTCGCACCGACAACGGTCCGGTCGGCTCGTCCAGTCACCGTCTACGTCTCGGGGCCGACCTCGTTCCCTTCGCGGGCCTGCACCACCGCCTCGTAGTACGTCGAGGCGTCGGCGGCGACGATGAACCGCGCGAGTTCGGAGAGCTCCCGGCGCTGGGCGAGCGCCCCGACCTCGTAGCGGTTGACGGGGTCCTCGACCTCGTCGGCCTCGATGACCTCTCGCAGCTGGGCGACGACGGCGTCGGTGATGGGTTCGCGTGGCATATCAGGAGACGTGTTTCCGCGCGGTCGTGTACGCCTCCCGGACCCGGCGGAACTCGTCCTGGCTCCCGCCGTGGTCCGGGTGGACGTCCTTGACCTTCGCTCTGTAGGCCGACCGTATCTGCGCTTCGGTCGCCGTCCGCGGCACCCCGAGGACGGCGAACGCCCCCTCGACGGGGTCGACCTCCGTCCCGTCGGCCTCGTCGTCGTCGAACTCGACCTCGGGAGGCTCGAACGGCAGCCGCGAGCCGAGGTGGAACCCCGGCATCTCGTGTTCGACGAGCACCGCGTGGGTCGGCGAGCGCTCGATGATGTAGTACGCCCGGGCGTCGAACGTGATCGCCACGTCCCGCTCCGGGAGGTAGAACTCCACGGTCTGCCCGTCGACGGGGTGATTCTCGGCGTACGTCTCGCCGATCGCGTCGAGGTACTGCCGTATCTCGACCACTCGGCGAGCATCGCCGCTCCAGCTCGCCGAGCCCGTCTGCTTGGAGGGGAACAGGCGGTCGCCGACGTAGAACA
>JBEPXB010000066.1:0-8776 GCA_041642135.1 Halobacteriales archaeon
TACCGATGTACCGGCGATCACCCGGGCGGGGTCGGTTAGCGCCGGTAAAAGAATACGCACGACCGTATGAAAGGGGCGACTGCACGGCGGCAAAGCCGCCGCGACGTGCCGGAACCGGCGGAGCCGGCCTCGCGGCCGCTGGAGGAAGGCGGCTGACGCAAGCACCGGAGCGACCGAAGGAAGCGAGGAGCGCAACGAGGGTGAGCGACCGCGGAGCGGTCGCGAACGACGTGAGACGAGCGAAGCGAGTCTCACGGAAACCCCGACTCCAGCGACTCGGGGCTTTCGAGGTGCTATCTTTACGGCGAGCTCCGTTCTCGGCGCCACCGACGCGGGCGCCGTACACCGACCCCTACAGCCGCTCGTACGCGTCGTGCCAGGGTCGTTCGCACTCGAACGCCGCACTGGCTGCGAGGACGGTCTCCTCGTCGTACCGTCGACCCGCGATCTGCATCCCGACGGGCAGGCCGTCGACGAACCCCGCTGGAACGGAGGCCGCCGGGTGACCGGACATGTTGTACGGCTGGGTGAGGACCCATCCCCGGAGCGGGTCGGTCTCGACGCCGTCGACCTCGGTCGGTTCCTCGCCGTCCGGGAACGGGAGGACGGAGAGCGTCGGGCTCACGAGCAGGTCGTACTCCTCGAAGACCTTCTGGAGACCGTCGTAGACCCTCGTCCGGGTCCGGTCGGCACGCTTGTACGCCCGCGTCGTGGGCTCGGGCTCGTCGAGGATGGTCTCGACGACGATCGGTCGGAGTCTTTCGCGGTCGGCACCTCGCGGGTCGAACCCCTGGCGTTCGAGGGCGTCGAACAGCGACTGCCAGCGGACCCGGGCGAACGTGTAGAACGCCTCCAGCACCTCGGACTGCTCGCAGCCGAGATCGACATCGACCGCTTCGACCGCTGCGCCGCACTCCTCGAACGCGTCGACGGCGCCCGCCACCACCTCCGCCACCTCGGGTTCGACCGGGTACGCCCCGAGGTCGGGGCTGTAGGCGACGTCGAGCCCCTCGACACCGCGGTCGGTCGCCCCCAGGTAGTCGTCGCCCGTCTCGGGGAGCGAGAACGGGTCGTCGGGGTGCGGGCCGGCCATCACGTCGAGCATCAGCGCGGCGTCCTCGACGGTCCGGGCCATCGGACCGACGTGGGAGAAGGGCGTGTGGGCCTCGAACGCGTCCGGGCGGCTCACCCGCGGGACGCGACCGAACGTCGGCTTGATGCCGTAGACCCCGCAGAACGACGCGGGCGTCCGGATGGAGCCACCCGTATCGGAGCCTTGCGCGATGGGGGCCATCCCGGCAGCCAGCGCCGCGCCCGCCCCGCCCGAGGATCCCCCCGAGTTCCGCGAGGTGTCGAACGGGGTGTGGGTCTCGCCGGCGACGCGGTTGTTCGTCGTACAGCCCAGACCGAACTCCGGGGTGTTCGTCTTCCCGAGAACGACCGCGCCGGCGTCGAGGAGCCGCTCGGCGAACGGCTCGGTCCCCTCCGAGACGTTGTCCTCGAACAGGAGAGAGCCCGAGGTGGTCCGGGTCCCGGCGACGTCCTCGAGGTCCTTGATCGCGACGGGGACGCCGTGGAGCGGCCCGAGCGACTCGCCGGCCTCGACCGCGCGCTCGGCCTCCTCGGCGGCCGCTCGTGCGTCCTCCGCCGTCACCGTGACGTAGGCGTTGACCGCCTCGTCGCGCGCCTCGATGCGTTCCAGGTGGGCCTCGACGACGTCGACGGGCGACCGCTCGCCCGTCCTCATCTCCCTCGCCAACTCGACTGCCGGTGCGAGACACGGGTCGCTCGACATACCGTCGGCATCACCCGGTGGGGTCTAATACTTATGCTGGGTGGGGTCCCGACACGAACCCGTCGCTCGTGGGTGGTGCTCAGTCCCCCCGCAGCACGTCGAGGCGGGCCCCGAGCGCGTCGCGGACGGCCCCGACCTCGTCGCCGACGCGGAGGATACCGTAGCCGTCGTCGACGGCGGCCGCGGCGGCGTCGGTGTCGTGCTTCGGTGCCCCGAACGGGATCCCCGCGTCGCGGCAGGCGTCCTCGACGGTCGCGATAGCTTCCCGAACCTCCGGGTGGTCGGTCTGTCGAGGGTAACCCATCGAGATCGAGAGGTCGTTCGCGCCGATGAACGCGAACCCGAGCTCCGGCACGTCGAGTATCTCCTCGACGCTCTCGACGGCGTCGCGGTGCTCGATCATCGCGCCCACGAGGACGGTCTCGTCCTGGTTCTCGATGAACCCTTCCGAATCCGCGCCCCATCCCGTCGGCCGGCCGCCGCCGAACCCGCGGGCGCCCGGACCGCCGTCGTAGGAGAAGTGTGCAGCCTCGACCGCCTCGCGCACCTCGGCGGCGCTCTCGACCTGCGGGATCAGGAGCGTCGTGACGCCCGTGTCGAGCACCTTGTGGATCATCGGTGGGTCGCCGGTGGGGAGCCGTACCAGCAGTTCGATCCCGGCGCTCTCCGCGGCCCGGACGAGAGCGTCGAAGGCGGTGCTGTCGTACGGGCTCGGCCCGCCGTGCTCGATGTCCAGCCAGACGAAATCGTACCCGAGCTGACCGTACACTTCGACCATGACCGGCGAGAACGTCTCCGCGCGGGCACCCAGCGCCGGCTCGTCGCTCTCGAGTCGTTCCTCGATGTGGTTCGTGGGCATACGGCGGGTTCTCGCTCATCCCGGGCAAAAGGGTTCGGGTGAGATGTTCCGGCTCGTCTCGATCCTCATCGAGGTCGTGCTGCAGGGATCGACGGAACGTTTCGAAAGCCCCCGAGCGCTCCGGTCGCGCGGCTCGCTGCGCTCCTCGGTCGCTCGTGTCACTCGCTCCTGCGGTGCTTGCTTCGCCGAGCTTCCCGGAGCGTGGGTTGCCGGCCGCCGGCAACCGCATAACATGGCGGCGGAGCCGCCACGCGGGGCCCCTTTCAGTCCCGCCCGTGCCGGCTCTCGAACGGGCCGTCGGACTCCGGAGGCCCGTCGCCGAACTTCACTTCCACCCGGAGAGCCCGTCGGCGTTGACCGTCGTCTCGGGGAGTCGGCCCTCGTAGACGGTTCGGATGTTCTCGGCGGCGCCGCGGCTCATCCGCTCCATCGCTTCGACGGTCGTCCCGGCGACGTGCGGCGTGACGAGGACGTTCTCGAACTCGAACAGCGAGTGGCCGGGATCGGGTGGCTCGGACTCGAACACGTCGAGACCGGCACCCGCGAGCGTGCCGTCCGCGAGCGCCGACGCGAGCGCGTCCTCGTCGACGATACCCCCGCGGGCGGTGTTGACGAGGACCCCGTCCTCGAACGCCGCGAGTTCGGCTCGGCCGATCGCGCCGCGAGTCTCCCCGGTGAGCGGCGCGTGGACGCTCACGACGTCCGCACGCTCGAACAGGGTGGCCGAGGAGTCGACCAGTTCCACTCCCGACGGCGCCGTCTCCTCCGTGAGGTACGGGTCGAACACGAGGACGTCCATCCCGAACGCTCCCAGGAGTTCGGCGACGCGGGCACCGATGCTCCCACAGCCGAACAGGCCGAGCGTGTCGCCCGCGAGTTCGTGTGAGATGTACTTCGTCCGGTCCCAGGCCCCCGCGCGGACGTCGGCGTCGGCGACACGGACGCGCTTGCGGACGGCGAGCGCGAGCGTCACCGCGTGCTCGGCGACGGAGGGCGCGTTCACGTCGGGCGTGTTGCAGACCACCACCCCGTGCTCCGTCGCCGCCTCGATGTCCACGTTGTCGAGGCCGGCGCCGTGCTTTGCGATCACTTTCAACTGTTGGGCCCGCTCCAGCAGTGCTCGATCTATCTCGAACGTCCGCACCACGATGGCGTCGAACTGCCCGATCTCCTCGCGTCTGGCCGTGTCGTCCGGGTGAGCGTCCGGTCCCACGACTTCGGCGATGTCGGCTATGGACTCGGGGCCCGACTCGTCCACCGGCTCCGGGATCAGCACCCGCCACGTCTCGTTCCCGTCGGTCATGTCCTCCCTCACCGACGGGGGTGACAAAAGCCTGCCCTCGACGCCCCCGTTCGCCTGCCGGAGCGGGACACCGGAGACCGACCCGGTTTTGCCTCCCCCCGTTCCACGGCCTGCATGGACGACCTGGAACTCGCCCGTCCGGCCCGGCGCGTCGTCGAGGGGCCGGCGGCGGTCGAACCGGACGAGGAGGTGCTGGTGGTGGTCGATCCCGGTGCGATCGAACTGGGACGGGCGCTAGCGGTAGCGAGCCGTGCCGCGGGCGCCACGGCGATCCTCTGTGTGATGCCCCACCAGGAGGGTCACGGCGAGGAGCCGCCGGCGACGGTCGCGGGGGCGATGCGCGAGGCCGACGTCGTCCTCGCGGCGAACGAGCACTCGCTGACCCACACCCGGGCGCGGGGGGCGGCGGCCGACGCCGGCGCCCGCGTGCTCGTCCTCCGCGGGGTCACGCCCGAGATGATGACCGAGGGGGCGATGACGGCCGACTTCGACGCGGTGCGCGAGACGACGGCGCTCGTCTGTGAGGCGCTCGCCGCGGCCGAGACGGCGAGCGTGACCGCTCCCGCCGGGACGGACGTCGAGATGAGTCTGGAGGGTCGTGGAGCGATCCCGCTCGACGGCTTCTTCCACGACTACGGCTTCGCCAACCTCCCGCCGGGCCTCGCCGTCACCTCGCCAGTCGAGGAGACCGCCGAGGGACGCATCGTCCTCGACCACGCGATGGACGGGATCGGTGCGCTCGCCGAACCCGTCGAACTGACCGTCGAGGACGGACGCGCAGTCGCCATCGACGGCGGGCGGGGGGCCGACGAACTCCGGGAACTGCTCGCCGCGGGGGCCGGCGACCCGTACAACCTCGCCGAACTCGCGGTCGGGACGAACCCGACGGCACGCCTCACGGACAACCTCGCGGAGTGCAAGAAGCGACTCGGCGTCCTCGACGTCGCGCTCGGGGACAACACCAGCATCGGCGGGACGACCGAGAGCAGCGTTCACCTCGATGCCATCGTGACCCGTCCCACGGTACGGCTCGACGGAAGGGTCGTCGTCCGCACGGGCGAACTCGATCGCGAGGCGCTCCGAGCCGTGGCAGACGCCTGATCCGCCCAGTTTGCCTCGACTACTCGTGTCCGAGGACCGCCACCGGTTCGTAGGGCTCCTCGAGGTACTCCAGATCCGAATCGGAGAGGTCGATATCGAGGGCCTCGACGGCGTCCTCGAGGTGCTCGACGCTCGTGGTGCCGACGATCGGCGCGTCGACGGCGTCCTGGTGGAGGAGCCACGCCAGGCTGATCTGGGCCATCGAGACGCCCTTCTCCGCGGCGAGTTCCTCGACCCGCTCGTTTATCTCGTCGCCGCCGTTGGCGCGGTAGCCGGCGAGCCGCTCGTCCATCAGGCCGTCCGTCCGCCCGCGGGTCGTCGTCTCCAGTTCCTCGTGTGGCCGGGTTAGGTAGCCGCGCGCGAGCGGCGACCACGGGATGGCGCCGATCCCCTCCCGCTCGCAGAGGGGGAGCATCTCCCGTTCCTCCTCGCGGTAGACGAGGTTGTAGTGGTCCTGCATCGTCACGAACCGTTCGAGGCCGAGCGCGTCGCTGGTGTGGAGCGCGACGGCGAACTGGTGGGCCCACATCGAGGACGCCCCCACGTACCGGACCTGTCCCCGCCCGACGGCGTCGTCGAGCGCCCGCATCGTCTCCTCGATCGGCGTGTCGTCGTCCCAGCGGTGGGTCTGGTAGAGGTCGACGGTGTCCATCCCGAGTCGGTCGAGCGAGTTCGAGAGCTGTTGTTCGATCGTCTTGCGCGAGAGCCCACCCGTGTTCGGGTCGTCCTCGTCCATCGGGAAGTAGACCTTCGTGGCGACGACCTGCGAATCGCGGTCGTAGTCCGCGAGGACGTCTCCGAGGATCCGCTCCGACTCGCCGAAGGAGTAGACGTTGGCGGTATCGAAGAAGTTCACTCCGAGATCGATCGCCCGTTCTATGACCTCTCGGCTCTCGGCCTCGTCGAGCATCCACTCGGCCCCGCTCCCGAAACTGTTACACCCGAGCGCGATGCGAGAGACGGTCGTTCCCGTGCTGCCGAGCGTCGTATGCTCCATGCGCGGGGGGCGTATGGTCGGGATAAAAGGGTTGGGCCGAGGCGAAAGGGTTCGAAGCGGGAGGTCGACGCCGGGTCAGTCCCGCCGGAACTCGTCGAACTTGTCCCGCCGGTAGAGACCGAGTTCCGCGACCGCGTTCGGCGGCTCCTGCCTCGCGGCGAAGACGATGGCCTCCGCGACGTCTTCGGGCTGGGCCGAGTTCTCGGGGTCGAACCGCTCGTGGGCCGGACGGTCGTCCTGGATGCCGATCTCCGTGATTACCTCCGTGGGGTTGACGACGGTGACCGCGACGTCGTCGAGCCCGACGTCCCCCGCGAGACTCAGGGCGAACCCCTGGGTCCACCACTTGGTGGCGGCGTAGAGCGCCTGCCCCGGTCGCGGGTACTTCCCCGAGAAGCTCCCGACGTAGATCAGCGAGCCCTCCGACTCGCGCAGGTGCGGGATGACCGCCCGGGTGACGAAGAACGTCCCGTCGACGTTGACACCCATGACCTGACGGTACTTCTCGATCGTGAGCTCCTCGACGTCCCCCATGCGGTTGATACCCGCGTTGGACACGACGACGTCGAGGCCGCCGAACGTCTCGACGGCGCTCTCGACGGCCTCCTCGACCTGCTCGTGGTTCGAGACGTCGGTCTGGAGGACCAGCGTCTCGACGCCGTGTTCGTCCTCGATCTCCTCGGCGACGTCGTGCAGGCGTTCCTCTCGTCGCGCGACGAGCGCGACGTTCGCACCCTCGCGGGCGAGGAGCCGGGCGGTCGCGCGTCCGATGCCCGCGCTCGCTCCCGTGACGAAGGCGGTCTCTCCCGAAAGTGGGTCGGCTGACATGACGGGCGGAACATGGACGGCGGGGGTTATATACTCCGCCGCGGCCCGTCGGGCGTAGACTTATCCTCCGGAGGGTCGACGCTCCCCTCGATACCCATGCCAGAACTCGAAGGAGTCGTGCCGCCGGTCGTGACGCCGTTCGACGGGAACGAGGACGTAGACGAGGCGGCCCTCCGCGCGGAACTCCAGTACCACCTGGATGCGGGCGTCGCGGGCGTCGCCGTGGCCGGCAGCACCGGCGAGGGGAACGCGCTCTCGATAGAGGAACACGAGCGAGTCTATCGGGCCGCTGTCGAGGAAGCCGGCGACGAGGTCCCGGTCGTCGCGGGCGTGATCGCCACGAACGCGCGGGAGGCGACCGAGAAGGCGACGCTGGCCCGCGAGGCCGGCGCGGACTTCGTCATGGCGACGCCGCCGTACTACGAGCGACCGACGGACGACGGTCTGGTCGCGTACTTCGCGGCCATCGGCGAGGTCGGCCTGCCCGTGCTGATCTACGACGTCATCGAGAAGGTGGACGTGACGGCGGAACTCGCCGCGCGCATCGCCGAGGAGGTGCCCGAGCTGTACGGGATCAAGCAGAGCGGCGGGGACATGCACGGGCTGGCGAACATGCTCACCACGGTCGGTGATGACCTGTGCGTGATGAGCGCGCTCGACGACCTGCTCTATCCCTCGTACGCGCTCGGCGCCGACGGGACGATCGGCGGTGTCACCTCCATGTATCCCCGTGTCAGCGTCGAACTCTGGGACGCGGTGCAGGCCGGCGACCACGAGCGCGCCCGGAGGATCCACGAGGCCACCCTGCCGCTCGCCCGGCAGGCGGTCTGGGCGAGGGAGGGCAACTACCCGGGCAACGTCAAGGCGGCCATCGACCTGCTCGGTCGGGATCCCGGGTATCCCCGAAACCCGATCCACCTGCCCGACGAGGTGGAACGCGCGAAGGTCAAGGCGGCGATCGACACGATGCGCGACCGCGGCGTGGACGAGACCGCCGGATCCGTCGTGTGAACGGGTCGTCGGACGGGTGCGCGTGAGAGCAGAACGAGCGCTCCTCCGGGACCGAGAGCACCCCCGACGACCGGTAGAGTTACGGCCGGGCGTGTGTCCCCTCCCGACATGCGGATCACTGACATGGAGGTCGTCCCGGTGGCCCACCGGGAGCCGCCCCTGCGCAACTCCTGGGGTGCCCACACCGAACTCGCGGCCCGGACGATCGTCCGACTGACGACCGCCGACGGCGAGGTCGGCGTCGCGGAGACGTACGGCGACGACGCGGTCATCGACGCGCTCGAACGGTCGCGGGGCCTCGTCGAGGGGATGAACCCCTACGAGCGGCGACCGCTCGAACTCAGGCTTCAGGACCCGATGGCCTACGGCGCCATCGACACGGCGATCGTCGACCTGCTCGGGCGGGCGACCGGCCAGCCCGCGTACAACCTGCTCGGCGGGAAGGTCCGCGACCGCGTGGAGTTCTCGGGCTACCTCTTCTACAAGTACGCCGACTCCGAGCCCGAGAGTGCGGCCATCGCCCCCGAGGAGGTCGGATCCGCCGAGGCGATGGTCGAGGAGGCCCGCCAGTTCGTCGACCACGGCGGCTTCCGCGTGCTCAAACTGAAGGGTGGCGTCCTCCCTCCCGAGGAGGAACTCCGGACGCTCGACCTGCTCGCCGAGGAGTTCCCCGATTCCCCGCTCAGGATCGACCCGAACGGGACCTGGAGCGTCGAGACGGCGATCCGTATCGCCCGGCGGCTTCGCGACTCGGACCTCCACGTCGAGTTCCTCGAGGACCCGGTGCCGACGATGCACGCCCACGCACGACTGAAAGAACAGGTGGACTTCCCGGTCGCGACGAACATGTACGTCGTCGAGTTCGACGAGATCGCGCCGGCC